>CAUQKD010000030.1:0-15531 GCA_963518365.1 uncultured Lachnoanaerobaculum sp.
ACTTTATTTACACTGCTTTGAGGGTCGAGCTCTTCCCTGAATTCATTATTTGCCATATTAAAACCACATAGAACTAAGTCTATGATTTCCTTTCTTACTAAGATCTTGTACCTAAACGCGGTACCCTATTATTATACTAAAAGACTCTACATTTTTCCATGTATTTAATCTGACTGTATTATATTTTCTCCACCACCTTTACATTCTCACTGCCGAGTCTCTGTGCCAAAATCTCATAGGCATCGCTTGCAGGCACGCACCATTCACCTCCAAGATCCTTTTTTGCCCTCTCTTTTTTCAAATATATGATGACGCTGTCATTGCCGTTTAATGTTCCTATATCTGCAAGCAGGTTGCCCAGGTCCTCTTCATAACTTTCCTTATTCGGATACTGTATCCAAAGTTCTTTCTTTATTCTTCCGAACTCTCTCACAGTATCTACAATAAGCTTTCCTTCTTCCTCTCCCGAGGTGTCCACTCTTCCTTTGACAAAGACTTTTCCGCCTTCAATCAGCTCGCTGCCGTAGCCCTCAAAAGCCTTCGGAAATACTACAAGTTCTATTCTTCCGTACATATCTTCCAGAGTACATATGGCCATCATATCGCCCTTTTTTGTAAACCTTTTATTCACCTCGGTAAGCAGACCTCCGACTACCACCTTTCTGCCCGACTCAAGCAAAATATTGCCGTCCTCATCCGGATAAAAGTCTATACTTCTGGCATCGGCATACTTTTCAAGCATCGGGATATACTCTTCCAAAGGATGACCGCTTACATACATTCCAAGCACTTCCATCTCGTACTTTAAAAGTTCTTCTTTTTTGTACTCTTCTATATGTATCATCTCGGACACAAAACTGTCTTTATCGTCATCAGCCACCACATCAAAAAACGACATCTGTCCCGGAATTGTCGCCTTGCTCTCCTTGGACTTTTTATCACTCAAAAGTTCCGCATTCAAAATCTTTTCATGTCTGTTTCCGTCCAGACAGTCAAGTGCACCGGCCTTTATAAAACTTTCAATACTTCTCTTATTCAAATCCTTTTGCGGCAATCTGTTGATGAAATTTTCAAGTGTCAGATATTTTCCGTTTAATATCCTCTCTCTGACCAACGCATCCGCCACAGCCTTACCTACTCCCTTTATAGTGGCAAGTCCGAATCTGATTCCGTCCTTATCTACACTGAATGCTCCTTCACCGCAGTTTACGTCAGGCGGCAAAATCTTGATACCCATATCCAAAAGACTTCCCATATATTCGGACAGCTTTGCAGGATTGTCACTGACAGAGGTAAGCGATGCCGCCATAAATTCCTTAGGATAATAGCACTTAAGATAGGCTGTCTGATATGAAATGACCGCATAGCAGGCTGCATGCGACTTGTTGAAGGCATAGCTTGCAAAGTCAATCATTTCGTCAAAGATTCGATTTGCTATTTTTTCATCTATGCCGTTTTTTATACAACCTGTAATGTTCTTTTCTTCATTTCCGTAGATGAAATTTTTTCTTTCCATCTCCATGACATGGGCTTTTTTCTTACTCATCGCACGGCGAACCTCATCACTTCTGCCCATAGTATACCCTGCAAGGTCTCTGACTATCTGCATTACCTGCTCCTGATATACAATACAGCCGTAAGTAGGCTCAAGTATTGAAATAAGCTGTGGGGTATCATAGCTTACCTTGTCCTTTGAATTCTTTCCGTCAATATATTTCGGGATAAAATCCATAGGTCCCGGACGGTAAAGTGAGATACCTGCTATAATATCTTCCAGATTTTCAGGCTTTAACCTCTTCATAAAGCTTTGCATTCCGCCGCTTTCAAGCTGGAACACCGCGTCGGTCTTTCCGGTAGAGATAAACTCGTACACCTTCTTATCCGCGTAATCTATCTTTTTAAGGTCAATATCCACACCGTGATTTTTCTTTATCATCTCCAAGGCGTTTTGAAGTACTGTAAGTGTACGAAGTCCCAAAAAGTCCATCTTCAAAAGCCCCAGCTCTTCCAATGTGGTCATGGTAAACTGTGTTGTCACCGCATCATCAATTCCAAGTGCAAGCGGTACATACTCCTCCACAGCCTTTTTTGAAATTACGACACCTGCCGCATGCATACTGGCATGCCTCGGCAAGCCCTCAAGCTTTAAGCTGTAATCAATAAGCTCATGTACAACCTCGTCACCGTCATAGAGTTCTTTAAGTTCCTTATTTCTTTCAAGTGCTAAACTCAGTGTGATGTCCTTATCTCTCGGTATCATCTTTGCAATACTGTCACATCTGGCATACGGAACCTCCATAGCCCTGCCCACATCTCTGATAACACCTCTTGCCTGCAATGTACCGAATGTGATTATCTGACACACCCTCTCACTGCCGTATTTGTTTACCACATATTCAATAACTTCGCCACGTCTTTCATCGGCAAAGTCCACATCTATATCGGGCATGGATACTCTCTCGGGATTCAAAAACCTCTCAAAGATAAGATTGTACTTGATAGGGTCAATATCCGTAATACCCAGACAATATGATACCACACTTCCTGCCGCCGAGCCCCTTCCCGGTCCTACAGATATTCCCACACTTCTTGCATAATTTATATAGTCCCAAACTATCAAAAAGTAATCTATATAGCCCATGGTCTCTATGACGCCAAGCTCATAGTACATTCTTTTTTCTATCTCTTCGCGGTTTTCATAATCCTTAGGGTAGTTTCTTTCAAAACCTCTCTTACATAGACTCTCAAGGTACTCCTTTGCGGACATATTCTCAGGCACCTGATACTCAGGCAGCTTGGTCTCACCGAACTTTATATCCACATTGCACATATCTGCAATCTTTTCTGTATTTTCAATAGCCTCAGGCGCATAAGGAAACAATGCTTTCATCTCATCTTCAGACTTTAAAAAGAATTGTCCGCCCTCATATCTCATCCTGTCAGAGTCCGATACCGTCTTACCGGTCTGTATGCATAAGAGTATATCATGTGCCGTAGCGTCCTCGGCATTGATATAGTGGATATCATTGGTTGCCACAAGCGGTATATCAAGTTCCTTACCTATTCTTACAAGTGACTGATTTACAAATTTTTGCTCAGGTATACCGTGATTTTGTAATTCCAGATAGAAATTACCTTCGCCAAAGAGGTCCTTATACTTTTTTGCCACCTTTTTGGCATCATCTTCTCTACCCCTTGATATAAGCTTCGGTATCTCTCCCGCCAAACAGGCTGAAAGAGCTATTATCCCCTCATGATATTCTTTCAGCAGCTCAAAATCTATTCTCGGCTTGTAATAAAATCCTTCAGTAAAGCCTTTTGACACTATCTTTGTCAGGTTCTCATATCCTTTATTGTTTTTTGCCAATAAAATAAGATGATAGTATCTATCACCCTGCTTTGCCTGTTTTTCAAATCTTGATGAAGGGCTTACATACACCTCACATCCAAGTATCGGCTTTATACCGTTTGCCTTAGCTTCTTTATAAAAATCAATGACTCCATACATCACACCGTGGTCCGTGATAGCCAGTGAAGTCATGTTCAGTTCCTTTGCACGACTTATTATCTCTTTTATCTTACAGGACCCGTCAAGCAGTGAATACCCTGTATGTACATGTAAATGTGTAAAAGACATAGTCCTCCTTTTTTCATTCAATACTTATTATACATTATATCATATTTTGGTAAATTGGAGAGCATCTGTGAAAATTAATATGAAATATATTATGTAAATATATTTTATATTATTCTTCTTGTATTTTTCTTTACAAATATTATAATAAACTCGACAATATAAGAAAGGAGAAGTTTTATGGCACAAACCGTTAATGTAAACTTTCGTATGGATGAGGCGGATAAAAAGAGAATGGAAAATGTTTGTAATGATCTTGGACTCTCTATGAGTGCAGCTTTTACCATATTTGCCAAAAAATGGGCAGAGAGCACCGTATACCTTTTGAAGTTTCTGTAGATCCTTTTTATTCGGAGAGTAATATTAGTTACTTGGAAGAGAAGCTTGCCGCATATAAAGCAGGTCAACTTAAACTTTCCGAGCATGAATTGATAGAGGATTAATACTATGGGAAGATTATTACAATGGGATTATGATGCTTGGGAAGACTACCTTTATTGGCAAAATTACGATAGAAATACCTTTTATTTTCTCAATACTCTTTACTAAGCACTAAAATCACCCCCGCCTACGCGGGGAACACCTGTCAGATACCTCTATAGCTCCATCTTGTCTGGGATCACCCCTGCCTACGCAGGGAACACTATATTACCGATATAACTAAGCTCAAAGCCTTATCTACTCAATCTTTTCTCTCATTTTGTAAGCTTCTCTTGCCTCATTTAAGCTCATTTGATTTGCACAATACTTTTCATCCGGATTTTCCTCCTGAATAAGATCATCATGCCATCCACAAACTTCACAAATGTCAAAAGAGCCTTCACTTTCAAATTCAAATTTACCACATACCGGACATTGATTATACCTCCTAAGTTTCTTATTGACTTCATTTTACTATATTAGCAGTCCATTAAAAATACCTGCTTAAACTTTTTAAAATTAAAATAATTTCAAATATAAAAAGTGGGCTGAAAAATCAACCCACTACAACACTTGACATAGAACCTTTTAAACAATTATCCCTGATTATCAAAAGCTTTAAACATACATATATCGTCATTTTGGTATATCATATATCCTACACTAAAGCTCTCATAATCTGTTGAGTATATTTCATATAGCTTTCCTGTTTACATACTCATCACTATATTCCCGCTCCAAATCCTCAATCAAATATTCATCACTCATACAATGCATATCGGAAATCCCTTTGCTCATCAATTCATATGTAAATGAGTGATAAAAAAAATCTAAAGATTCCTCAATTGAAATATTCTTTTTTCGTGCAAATTTTTCTATAATACGTGCATATTTCTTTTGTAATAACACAGGATTTGCATTCATATAGTCTCACTTCCCTCATACAACAAACTGTAGTCCAACGCTCTTTGTGTTCTGAAGCATATCTGTAGATTAGGTTTTTCATATTTTAATCGACCTATAGCCTCTTTCTTGTCAATCAGCCCGTCAAAAAATAATTCAATAGTGTTAAATACTTTATCATTAGCAACACCGCCTATTACCACATCATAATCTGATGTATCCTTGCCTGCTCTACAATTTAAAACAAAGTCCAACCATTCGTCTGAATATGTATCAAAATTTAATACTTTTAATTTATGAAGTACTTTTTCATCAAATCTATAATATGATACTATCCCGCTGTCTCCATTTCTCTTAAACTTTCTTGCCCAATTTACTGCCTGTTCATACAATGGTGTTGTGTAAAATCCTAATCCGAAATCAACATTTTTTCTTGAATGTGATAAATCCGGTGATTTAATTTCCAGATATGAACCATGATATAACCTCATACCGGCAAACCTCTTTTCTTCATCACATCCAAAATATCTTCAATAATATAGTCCTTACCCTGTGTATGTAATACATCATATGACGGTACTATATAACTGTTTAATATATCGCTGTCCTCTGTCAGTATTCGATATACTTCTCTTCCATCTTTTCCAAGCTTTTTCGCAACACCTTCTATACAAAATAACACATATTCCAAAACGGAAATATTACATATTATTTCTCTCTCCATAAAATCCTTAGTACCTGTTCATCTTCCCCTTATTCATAATATATCCAAGTACCGCACCTACTATGCCGCCAAGTATATGAGTCAGGTTTGAGATATTGTCCTGTACAAAGACTCCCTGATATACCTGCTGGCCTATATATAAAAGAGCGACTACGATAAATGTAAAAGGAATCCTGCCTTCTCTAAATCCTGCAAAGGATGAGAGCAAAATAAAGGCGAATACCACACCGCTTGCACCAAGCAAATAAACGTGCGGGAATACAAAAAAGTGAACCAAACCTGTCACAAGTGCCGTGGCAAGTATTACAAAAAGTATATTCGCAGAACCGTACTTTTCCTCAAGCATAGGTCCTATTACAAGTATCAACATTATATTCCCGAGGAAATGATCCAAGTTTGCATGACCAAGTACATGCCCGAAAAATCTGAAGTAGGTGAACGGGTCTATAAATGACGACCTGTAAACACTGAACAACAATCTTGTGGAAAACCCTCCTGTCAGATTGTCTACCACATATACTATAAAACTTAGAATCACAAATCCTAAAATAATTGGTGAATTAAATGAAATTTTTAATTTTTTATCCATACTCCTCCGCATACCGAATAAGGGCAGTCACCCACCCTTATTATCTACTCTGTCAACCGCTTCAACTATATGAATTCTCATTTTTGAATTAGATGCACGATCTCCCTCTATATAAAGCAAATACTCAATATAGACATTTATCTCATCTTCATTCATATCGATCAAAAGGAGCTTTGTCTCCGTCTCCATATTCAATCTGCCAAAGGGAGTGTCATATATTGCTTTAAACCTACTGTTATTGGCAAATACCATCTTGGAATTCACCACACCCTCTTTGATAATTTCAACCTTATTTTTCTTTACTATTATTGTATTAAGGATAATTTCATCAAAACCTTGGGCTTCTTCCACGTAAGTTATCTTATGTGTATCACCATCAACATAGTGATTACCTGAAATATTCACGGCAATAGGATCTGTCTCATCATATCTAAGATGAGCGCCGCTAATCTCAATATCTACAAATTCTTTCATAATCTTCTACCTTAAAACTATAGCAGAAGCCGCAATGCGGTCTCCACCCAACCCTAAAACTACCACCGGTTGTTATGCAAATATCAAGTTTAAAATAAAAGAATGATAGTTTACTAGAAAAATGTATCTCCCCACTATTCTATATAAAATAACCTTAAATAAAAAACTGATAACTATGCTCAACAAAGAATGCCTGTCTGCGTCTTGTATGCCTTATCTAGCTAATTATTTGTATGCATTCTGCAAAGCCTAATGTTTTTTAAAATTCTTCTATATTGATTACACCCGTATTCTTCACAACACCGGGTATAATAGAAGATGCAAAATCACTAAATCTTTCTGCCATGTCACTGACATAAAACTCGTGGAAAACCTCACCTTTATCGGCACATAAGTTTTCACACGTTAACAAAGATTTCAATTCCTTTGCGGTTTCGTATGCAGGATTCACAAGGGAAACTCCCTCACCCATAATCCTTCTGAATGTATTATATAGTAAAGGATAATGAGTACATCCCAATACTAAACTGTCAATATGTCTGCTTTTCAAGTCGCTGACATATCTGGAAATGATTTCATCTGTAACACTGTCATTGATAAGTCCCTCCTCCACTAACGGAACCAGCAGCGGACAGGCTTTTTGTATTACTTCAAGCTCGCTATTTATCTCATGAATAGTCTTTTCATATATACCGCTGGATATTGTCCCGCTGGTACCTACCACACCTATCCTACCCACCTTGGTAGTCTTGGCCGCCGTTATGGCACCCGCATGTATGACACCCATAATAGGTATATCAATCTCTGTCTTCAATATGTCAAGTGCAAAAGCACTGGCGGTATTACACGCAATCACAATAGCTTTTACATTTTTTGTCTGTAAAAATTTAACAATCTGGCCGGAATACTTGATAATTGTATCCTTGGACTTGGAGCCGTATGGAACTCTGGCCGTATCACCGAAGTATACAATACTTTCATTCGGCATCTGCGCTATAATTTCCTTGGCGACCGTCAGTCCGCCTACACCGGAATCAAATACTCCTATAGGTAAATTCAAAAAATCACCCTCTCTCAAAAGCTAATTCTATTAGTTTATCAACAAGAGATTTTTTGTCAATACCTGCAGCCTCAAATAACATCGGATACATACTTATTGCCGTAAATCCCGGCATGGTATTTATCTCGTTGAATACAATCTCTCCGTCTTCCTTTGCAAAGAAGTCCACTCTTGAAAGTCCGAAACCGTCTAAAGCCGTAAAAATCTTTTTTGCACAATCAGGAAGATTATCTCTCACTCCTTCAGGAAGTTTTGAATCAAGCAAAGTAAGTGAATCAAGCTTATACTTGGCATCGTAATCATAAAATGTTGCAGCTGATTTTATCTCACCTACACCGCTTGCCACTACATCTCCCGGTCTTCCAAGTACTCCGCATTCCACCTCATGCCCTACTATCGTCTCCTCAACAAGAACCTTTCTGTCGTGCTTTAGTGCTTCAATTATACCGTTTTTAAGTTCTTCAGTGTTTGAAGCCTTTGAAACGCCCTTTGAAGAACCTGCATTTGAAGGCTTTATAAATACAGGATAATCAAATCTATCTTCTATTCTTCTTATCTTCCTTGTCAAATCCTCCCTGACTTCATAGTCAAGTACAGCCTCATATGCCGCCTGTCTTATTCCGAGTTTATCTACTACAAGCTTTGTGTAGAGCTTATCCATACCTATGGCACTTGCAAGTACTCCACATCCGACATAAGGAATCTTTGCCAGCTCCAACAGGCCTTGAATTGTTCCGTCTTCTCCGTACAGTCCGTGCAGAACAGGGAAAACCACATCTACAGGATTTTCTTTATACTCTCCCCCTGTCTCTATCATTATACACTTTTTTGTAGCATCAGGCAAAATATATGCGCCTGTTTTTGAATTCAGCCAGCTGCCGTCCTCCATTGAAGCTGTACTGTCTACCTTAAGCCATTTGCCTTCCTTTGTAATACCGATAAGTATAAGCTCGTACTTATCGGTATCCACCTGCTTTGACACATTGGTGGCGGATATTACAGATATCTCATGCTCAGAGGACTGACCTCCGAATATTATTGCTAATCTCCTCATTACCTTGTAGGTGCTTCCTTAATTTGTCTGGAAACATTGACCTCCTGATTATTTATATGCTCGGCAATGATTCTCTTAGCTTCCGACTTATCCCTGCTCTCCAATGCTCTAAGTATCATCTCATGCTCATCCATAAGCTGATTTCTTGTCGCTTCCGCCTTGACATACTCAAGTCTGTAACGGTACATCTGCTCACGCAAATTATTGATCATCTGTACCAGCTTATCATTGCCTGTGCTTGTAAATATTATATCATGAAATTTCTCATCTGCACGCGCAATATCAATAATATCTTTATTTTCTATAGAATTAACAAACTCTTCCTCGGCCTGTTTCAATTCTTCTATCTCATCATCTGTAATCTTTGTGCATGAAAGCTCTATTGCAAGTTCTTCAAGTGCCCTTCTTACCTCAAGAGTATCTCTAAGACTCTTCTCTGTGATACCTGCCACCTCTGCTCCCTTCCTCGGGATCATAAGCACAAGACCTTCAAGTTCAAGCATCCTTATAGCCTCTCTGATAGGAGTTCTTGATACTCCAAGCTTCTTCGCAAGTGCTATCTCCATAAGTCTCTCGCCAGGCTGCAACTCTCCTCTGAGTATTGCCTGCCTCAAAGTTTTAAAAACCACATCTCTTAGCGGCATATATTCATCTACATCTGCATGTGAAAAATTTGTCATTTTATCCTCCATCTATCTAAACAGTAGTTGTAGTCTCTATATAATTTATTCTGTCATCTTTTTCCAGTACGGCTTTTGTTCTAAGCATATCACTGTCGTTATCAAAGATACCGAAAATAGCGGTTCCGCTGCCGCTCATTAAACTTCCCAAACAATTGTTGTCATACATTATCTGCTTTATCTGTGCAATAAAAGGTAAAAGTTTCAAAGACGGTACTTCCAAAATATTGTCAAGCGCTTTGGCTATCTTTACAGTCTTTATGTCATCCGTATCGTCGCTTTCAATAATTGAAACCATATCTTTTACGTCCTTATGTTTAAATCCGGTCTTATTAAGAGTCTCAATATCCAAATTTTCGTATACAAGCTTTGTCGAAAGTCCGGCCTTCGGCTTTGCAATCAAAAGTTTCAACTTCGGCACCGGCTTAAGCTTTGTCAGTTTCTCTCCGATACCCTCCGCCAAAGCTGTGCCTCCCATTATACAAAACGGTATATCCGCTCCAAGACAGGCTCCAAGTTCAAGCAATCTGTCTGTACTTATACCCAGTTGAAACAACTCGTTCACCGCCTTCAGTGTAGCCGCCGCATCGGCACTCCCACCTGCCATACCTGCTTCCATCGGAATATTCTTTTCAAGTCTGACCTCTACACCGAAATCTTTTTTTGTTTCCTTTTGTAACAGTACTATCGCCCTATATATAAGATTGGTCTCATCCGTTGCCAAATCCTTATTGTTACATATCAGTGATATCTTCTTTTCTTCAAGTTCTCTTATTTCGAGTACATCCGCAATATCAATATTTGTCATAACCATTTCTACATCATGGTATCCGTCAGCTCTTCTTGATAATACATCCAAGCATAAATTTATCTTTGCAAATGCCTTTACCTTCATCTACTAACCCCTGTTCTTTTCAGTGCCCAAAATTTTGTATCTAAAATTATACATTAAAAACTGTATAAAAACAACAGTTAGGTTTTTCTAACCCTATGGCGCAAAAAATACTTTTACAGTCAATTTATTATATTTACTCCCAATTTATCGGCTAATTTTATAGATGCCGTATTGGAAATATCTATTCTTGTATACACATCCCTTACTCCATATGTTTTCTCAATATATTTCAGTAAATACTTACAAACTTTGAATGTATAGCCTCTTCTTCGATACTTTTTATCTGTTATATATGAAAGAAAACATCTGTTGTCTTCATTGTAAAATCCTGTCAGTCCCATCACTTCTTTCTCATTTTCAAACACATACAGTCCGTATCCGTAAAAATCATAGTGAAAATCTATATACTCCCGCAACCCCTCTATATTTTCAAACGGAAACTCACAAAACTTTGATAAACTGTCAAAGTCGTCCGTACACAGCTCACGAATTTTTATATCATCCGCTTTTCCTATACATACAGGTATATGCAAATGTCTGCAAGCCACTTTCTCCAAATACTTTTCGTCTATATCGGCATAGTCAAGTACCGCATACTTTGAAACCGCTATATCTATATCTTCTTTGCCAAGTATAGCAACTGTGGCTCTATGGGAGTTAAACGCCTCCCAAAGAGCCACATTCTCATCTGAAATCACTATATAACAGTGCCTTCCTTCGATATTAACACTTTTCAGGCTCTGCATAATCTTCGCCGAATGTCTCAACCGTCATTGATTTTATCTTCTGCTCGGTATTCGGTCTGTCATTGTAGTCGGTATCAACTGATGCTATTTTGTCTACAACATCCATTCCCTCTATTACGGAACCGAATGCAGCATATGCTCCGTCAAGATGAGGTGCATCCTGATGCATGATAAAAAACTGTGAACCTGCAGAGTTAGGGCTCATAGCTCTTGCCATTGAGATAACTCCTCTTGTATGTGCCAAATCGTTTTGGAATCCGTTCTGACTGAACTCACCCTTGATTTGATAATCAGGACCGCCCATACCGTTTCCCTGTGGACATCCGCCCTGTATCATAAATCCGTTTATTACTCTGTGGAAAGTAAGACCGTCATAAAACTTCTGATTGATAAGGCTTATGAAGTTTCTTACAGTGTTAGGTGCCACTTCAGGGTAAAGCTCGATTTTGATTACTGAGTCATCCGACATTGTCAATGTTACTATTGGATTTTTCATATGTTTCTCCTTTTTAATCTCAATAAAGTCACTCAGATGTAAACACCTTTGTGACTTTATGGATTGAGTCTTTCGACCGTTCATTATATATATTTTATCATATCTTAGTCTGTTTTTGTACAAAAATATGAGACCTTTGCTAAAAAAATGTAGTTTTTAAAGCCTATATGACAAAACTATTTTACAGTCTCAACCTGCATTGTATTGGTGTATCTTGCCGGTCCTCTGTCAGCCTTCTTAGGTATAATTCCTGCAGTAACGACTACCAAATCTCCCGACTTAAGATATTTTTCTTTCTTAAGAATATCTATAGATGACTCTATAAGTACATCTGTAGTATCGGCTCTCTTTGCAAATACAGGTACCACTCCGTATAAAAGCTGCATTTGACGAATTGTTGTGATGCTTGGGCTCATTCCGTAAACAGGGATAGTCGATCTCCACTTTGAAAGCATTCTTGTAGTAAATCCGCTGATGGAAGGAGCGATAATTGCCTTCGCCTCAAGCTGGTCCGCTGTAGAAACTGCCGCAAATCCTACCTGATTTGAAATATTCTTCTTATCCATCCTATTTACTTTTCTGTTTCTGTACTGTGTATGATCAAGGTGTACCTCTGTCTCCTTTGCAATCTTAACCATCATCTTAAGTGCCTCAAGCGGATACTTACCCATTGCGGACTCTCCTGAAAGCATTATTGCATCTGTGCCGTCATATATAGCGTTTGCCACATCTGAAACCTCGGCTCTTGTAGGTCTCGGGTTTCTTATCATGGAATCAAGCATCTGTGTAGCTGTGATTACAGGCTTTCCTGCCACTGAACACTTCTCGATAAGTTTCTTTTGAATGAAAGGAAGTCTTGCGGCGTCTATCTCAACACCCATATCTCCTCTTGCTACCATGATACCGTCACTTGCTTCAATGATATCGTCCATATTGTCGATACCTTCCTGGTTCTCAATCTTTGAGATAACCTGGATGTTTGCATGCTTTTCTGCAAGAATTTCTTTAATCTGACGAACTGCATCACCGTTTCTGATAAAAGATGCCGCTATAAACTCAAATCCGTTGTCACAGGCAAACTTTATATCCTCTATGTCTTTTTGTGTAAGTGCAGGAAGCTTTATTGAAACTCCCGGTACATTAACACCCTTCTTTTCTCCAAGCTCACCGCCGTTTAAAACTCTGGTATGGATATCCGGTCCGTCCACATTTATAACTTCAAGTGCGATAAGACCGTCATCTATAAGTATTTTATCGCCTGCCTTCACATCTTCGTTAAGCCCGCTGTAGTTGATAAAGCCTTTTCTGTCATTTCCTACACACTCGTTTATTGTAAGTGTATATTCATTTCCGGCAACAAGTGTAACCTTGTTTCCGCCCTCAAGTAAACCTGTTCTTATCTCAGGTCCCTTTGTATCAAGAAGTGCAGCCACCTCTTTTCCGGTTTCTTCTCTTACTTCTCTTAATATATTCAATCTGCCCAAATGCTCTTCATAATCACCATGTGAAAAGTTGAATCTGGCAACGTCCATTCCTGCGATTGCCATATCTTTCATAAGCTTTTTGTCATTTGTATTCGGACCCATAGTACATATGATTTTTGTTCTTTTCATTTTCCTTTTCCTCTTTATCTTTCTACAAGCTAAAATACTACCACTCATCCATAAATGTATCAAGATACATTTATAAAATGTTATATCATCACAAGGTATCTAATTTATTCCACATGAGTATGTGTATACAAGTGGTCTGAACAGTACTCAAGATTGCCTTTACATTTTGAGCAATATCTAAACTCCAATGTATCGTCATCTTTTTCGGTTCTTCCACATACTGCGCATCTGTGTATAGGTTCACCTGCCGGTCTCATCTTTACCGCCTTTTTAAATTTTGCCTGTCTGACCACATTCTTCGGTGATATCCTGTTCCAATTTCTTGTCATCAGATAGAATATAACAAAGTTTAACAAGCTAAGCCCTATAGATACCTTTGTTATGACGCCTCCTATTATAAAACTATAAACTTCAATAAGCAAATATACAAACGCCAAATATTTCGCTTTTATAGGCAGTACGAAGTACAGATAAAATGTCATATCGGGGTATGTAAGTGCAAATGCCAAAAATATGGACATATTAAGGCTGTCGGGTGTAAGCAAAAAGTCGCTTGCCGCCTCGCCATATACTGCATATAAGATAAATGCTCCTATTATAAGGAATATATACCCCATGAACATATACACGTTAAATCTGAAGCTGCCCCAAACTCTCTCAAGATTCGTTCCGAGACTGTAATACAGTACAAGCATTATTGCAGCAAACAGTACATTCTGCTTCGGTACATACATAATCCATGTGATAAGCCTCCAAACCTGTCCTGAAAGTATCCTTTCCACATCAAGAGACATATATTCATAATATATCTGTATATTCACTAAGGATATCACAAAACCTACAGCATACAGTGCAGTCAGATACATCATCAGATTTCTGATTGCGTATCTTCCAAATTTCCTCTCCAGTTTTTCAAAAAAAGCCATCATTCTCCTTTCTTTGTGATGCTTTAATGATTTACTTGCAGTATTAAGACTGCCAAGCACAATCTTAGGTAGCATTATATCATTTATAAGGCTTTTATGTAAATGACCGGAAAAGCACCGCTGGTGAGGAATAAATATTTTCTATTTCCGTCTCTATTTCCCTTTTTTATTTTTCAATATTTTATCCACTACTAAGTTGTAATTCTTTTGAGTTATCCAATTTTTATGAGTATATCATCCCAATTTTGAAATTTTGTGGATAACTTCCTGTTTTTTAATATTGCATCTTCCCTTCAATCACATCCTGCCTGCATTAATTATTCAAAATTTCGTTTATGTATCTCTAAATTCGTTATCCAACGAAATGTTATTTTCTGCTTCTTACCTTTTAATCCTTTCCCTCGTACTCATACTCAAATGCATTCATTATCTCTTCCTTACCTGAAACCTCTTCCACATGATTTGCATAAAAATTTCCATTCTGCTAAATAATTGAGAAAATGATTCATCACCATACTAAAATTAACAATAGCATGTTCCTCTTTCCTTTGTTCTCTTTTTTCTCTCTTTCTCATATAACAAAACCTCCTATGAGAAAAACTTCTTTTTCTATCTACCATTACAACCTTGTTTACTGACAATACCTAATTTTTTCCAAACTCAAACCAATGAGAACTAATTTTCAGTATTTTGATTGTAATAGTTTAATAAATCATATAAATCACTTAGTTCAACTTCTTCATATTTGGTTTTAAAATCATGTTTTAACTTTTCTAGCTGATAGTAAAACTCATAGTTAACTTTTATAAGATTTTCTGATTTCTCTTTATTTTCTTGCCCTATAACTTTTTTCAAACATTTTTTAAAATGCTTTAGCAATTCTTCTTCTATCAAGTTATATCCACTTAAAAAATTACAAACATCATTTAAGTATTCAACTTTATTTTCTTCTTTATTTCCTTTTGTGAATGGATTATAATGATAGACCTCATTTATACCCCCTTCATACATTTTTTCAATAAGATTTCTGAATATCTTCTTTTCTTCATCTTCATCTTCATCTTCATTTGAAAACTCTTTATTAGCCAATAGATATGCCGGTCCTAAAAAGAGTTCCTCCATATTTTTAATACAAGCATCTATTGCATAGGCATAATTTAAATCTTCAACTCCCAGAAAATTACTCTCCATCTGCGTAACAGTCTTTACATATCCTTGATGAAAAAGCTGATTCCATTTATGTTGATAAGTTCCATGATAACCTAGTATATAGTTAATTAAATAATCATCACAAATAATTATTCTATGGTATAATAA
>CAUQKD010000031.1:0-15027 GCA_963518365.1 uncultured Lachnoanaerobaculum sp.
AAAGCCTAAAAAAGAATTGATCAGAATAGTAAAGACACCTGAGGGAGAGATGCTTGTAGATGATACCGGCAGAGCAAACGGCAGAGGAGCATATATATGCAATAACCCGGAATGTCTGCAAAAAGCTATAAAAACCAAAGGATTAAACAGAGCATTTAAAATGAATGTAGATACGGATGTTTTGATAAAGCTTAGTGAGGAGATGGCAAAGCTTGGCAAGAGATAAGGTATTGAGTTTGATAGGACTTGCAATGAAAGCGGGTCATGTGGTGTCGGGAGAGTTTTCAGTTGAAAAATGTATAAAGTCGGGTAAGGCGAAACTTGTCATAATAGCGACTGATGCATCTGAAAACACGAAAAAGAAATTTGAAGATAAGTGTAAATTTTATCATATTCCAATGATAATATATTCCACAAAGGAAACTTTGGGGACGGCTTTAGGCAAAGGGCTTAGATCATCAATAACATTGACTGAGGACGGATTTAAAAATGCAATATTAAAAATCACGGAGGAATGATAATTGAGAGTAAACGATCTGGCAAAAGAAATAGGAAAAAAGAACAATGAGCTGACAGCATATTTGAAGGAAAAGGGTATAGATAAGGCAGCCATGTCAAATATATCAGCTGATGAAGAAAAAATGCTTAGAGAAAAATTTAATAATATAGATGGTAATAAAAAAGTGAATAATAAAGAGAATATAGAAAACAACAAGGCGACAGAGACAACTAAAGTATCTGAGGGCAAAAAAGAAGAAGCTCCTAAGAAAAAGGTAAATGTCGTGTTCAGACCGCAGAATGCGCAGCAGATGAATACAAAAAAATCGGTTTCAAAGGTGGGTACACAGGCAAAGAAGGCTGCAAAGAAAACTGTTGAAGGTGATGTATCAAAGAATACTCAAAAAAAGAGTGCAGGTGAAGAAAAGAATAAGAGTGATATACCGAAAGATGTAAAGAAAGAGGCAAATGTTACTGTAGATAAGGCTGTAGAGAAGGCAACTGTATCAAAGTCGGTTGAAAATGTGATACCTCCTGTAGTTGAAGAAAAGAAGTCGGAGCCTGTAAAGGAAGAGGTAAAAGAGCCTGTTAAGCCGAGAAATGTCTATGCTGAGATGGAAGCTGCAAAAAAGGCTAAGGAAAATGCCGCACCTATCAGAAATATCTTTAAGGAAAGAGAAGAAAGAGAAGAAAGAGATAAGGCAAGAGGCAGAGATTCACGCTCTCAAAACAGAGACCAGAACAGAGATAAGAAGCCTTTTAACAGAGATAAGGATCAAAAGGGCAATTTCAAAAATGACAGAAATCAAAGGGGCAAAGACGGAGACAACAGAAACAGAAACTTTGCCGGTAAGGACAATAAGGGCTTTAGTAACTCAAACGACAGAAACAAAGATTTCTCCAAAGACAACGGCTCTAACAGAAGTTTTGGAAACAACAAACAGCAGGGCCTTAAGAAAAACGATGCGGCAGGCAGTGTTCCTGTGCTTGACGGCTTAGGAAAGAAGACTTCCAACAGAGTCAATAAAAACAACTTCAAAAATAGCAATAAGAACGATAAGAAGCACAGAACAGAGGACGGACCTGCAAAAGGCAAGGTAAGCAAGCACCCGTTCATTATGCCTACAAAGCAAAAGGTTGAAGAGGTACAGGATGATATCAAAGAGATCATTATTCCTGAGACAATCACTATCAAGGAGTTTGCTTCAAAGCTTAAGTTACAGCCTTCAACAATAGTAAAGAAGCTCTTCTTAAAAGGACAGATAGTTACATTGAATACGGAACTTACATTTGAGCAGGCTGAAGAGATTGCTCTTGAGTATGACGTTATCTGTACTATGGAAGAAAAGGTCGACGTTATCGGAGAGCTTTTGGCTGAAGAGGACGATCCGGAGGACACTTTGGTTCCGAGACCGCCTGTAGTAGTGGTAATGGGCCATGTCGATCACGGTAAAACATCACTTCTTGACGCTATAAGAAAGACAAATGTTACCAGCAGAGAGGCCGGCGGTATCACACAGCATATCGGTGCATATATGGTAAAAATCAACGGAGAGCCTATTACTTTCCTTGATACACCGGGACATGAGGCGTTTACCGCAATGCGTATGCGTGGTGCACAGGCTACAGATATTGCAGTACTTGTAGTAGCTGCGGATGACGGCGTGATGCCTCAGACTGTAGAGGCCATCAACCATGCAAAGGCCGCAGGTGTTGAGATAATAGTTGCAATCAACAAGATAGACAGACCTGCCGCAAATATCGACAAGGTAAAGCAGGAGCTTTCAGAGTATGAACTTATACCTGAAGATTGGGGCGGTTCAACTATATTCGTACCTGTATCCGCAAAGACAGGAGAGGGTATCTCAAACCTTCTTGAGATGATAATACTTACAGCTGAAGTAAAAGAGCTTAAGGCCAATCCGAACAGAAAGGCAAGAGGTCTTGTAATAGAGGCCGAGCTTGATAAGGGTAAAGGACCTGTAGCGAGAATACTTGTTCAAAAGGGAACTCTTCATGTAGGAGATTTCATAGCTGCAGGAGCATGCTCGGGTAAGGTTCGTGCCATGATGAACGATAAGGGAGTCAAGGTAAAGTCGGCAGGACCTTCAACACCTGTTGAGATCTTGGGACTTGACAGCGTACCGAATGCAGGTGAAGTATTTGTGGCCACAGAAAACGACAAGGAAGCTAAGGCGTTTGCCGCAACCTTTATCTCAGAGAGTAAGAATAAGCTTATCGAAGATACCAAGGCAAAACTTTCACTTGACGATCTGTTCAGCCAGATTAAGGCGGGAAATGTTAAGGAACTTCCTATAGTTGTAAAGGCCGATGTTCAGGGTTCTGTTGAGGCTGTAAAGCAGTCACTTACAAAACTTTCAAATGAAGAGGTTGCCGTAAAGGTAATCCACGGCGGTGTTGGTGCTATCAATGAGAGCGATGTTGTACTTGCGGCCGCAAGTAACGCAATCATTATCGGATTCAATGTAAAACCGGATCAGATGGCAAAGGCTACAGCCGAAAGAGAAAATGTCGACCTCAGACTTTATCGAGTAATCTATCAGGCAATCGAAGATATCGAGAGCGCTATGAAGGGTATGCTTGAGCCTATCTATGAGGAGAAGGTTATCGGGCATGCGGAGATCAGACAGATCTTTAAGGCTTCAGGTGTCGGAAATATTGCAGGCAGCTATGTGCTTGACGGTAAGTTTGTAAGAGGATGTAAGGTAAGAATCACAAGAGACGGAGAGCAGATCTTTGACGGAAATCTTGCATCACTTAAGAGATTCAAGGACGATGTTAAGGAAGTTGCTACAGGTTACGAGTGTGGTCTTGTATTTGAGAAGTTCAACGATATCAAGGAATTTGACCAGGTTGAAGCATATGATATGGTAGAAGTTCCAAGAAAGTAAAAGAAAGGAATGTATGAGAAAGAACAGTTTGAAGTCTACTATGATAAACTCGGAGGTAATGAAAACTGTATCTGAAATCATCAGGGGAGAGGTGAAGGACCCGAGAGTCGCACCTATGACCAGTGTTACGGATGCGGAAGTTACCACGGATTTGAAGTACGCCACAATATATGTCAGCGTACTTGGGGATGACGAGCAGTCAAAGAAGACATTGTTGGGACTAAAATCCTCTTCAGGCTTTATAAGAAAAGAGCTTGCAAGAAGATTAAACTTAAGAAACACACCTGAACTGAGGTTTGTTTTGGACGAGTCGTTGGCTTACGGTATGAAAATGGATAAGCTGATAGACGAAGTAATAAAAAAAGACGAGACGGGCAATGAATAAATTATTAGATCTTATTGAGAATGCAAAGAACATAGCAATTACAGGGCATGTAAGCCCGGACGGAGATTGCACGGGTTCAACACTTGCACTTTATAACTATATAACTGAAAATTTTGAAGGTAAGCAGGTAAGAGTTTGCCTTGAGAAGCCGTCAAAGAAGTTTTCATATATGAACGGGTTTGAACTGATAAGTGAAGACCCGTTTTTGGAGGCGGATCTGTTGGTATCTTTGGATGCATCTGACAGAGAAAGACTTGGAATCAGGGGTGTAATGCTTGATACTGCAAAAGAAAGTATCTGTATAGACCACCATGTCACCAATACAAACTTTGCAAAGTTCAACATAGTTGAGGACTTTAGAAGTTCAACCTGTGAGCTTTTGTATACACTGCTTGATTATGACAAAATCAGTGTAAATACTGCTGTTTGCCTATACACCGGAATAGTCCATGACTCAGGCGTGTTTAAGTATCAGTCGACCACAAGACAGACTATGGAAATAGCAGGTGCACTGATAGACAAGGGCTTTGATTTTACAAAGATTATTGACGATACCTATTTTAAAAAGGACTTCAATGCCACAAGGCTTTTAGGCTTGGTACTTACAAATGCCGAATTGATATTTGACGGTAAATGCTGTTACGGCTTGCTTGACTATGACACTTGGACAGGCTACATTGATGATAAGAAAAAAATGGATGGAATCATAGACAATCTCAGAAATATAGACGGTGTTGAGATAGCATTATTTATGTATGAAACTGCCAAAGATGAGCATAAGGTAAGTCTTCGCTCCATAAATGCAGATGTAAGCGTTATTGCCAAGGAACTTGGCGGAGGAGGTCATATGAGGGCGGCCGGAGCTACAGTCTACGGCAAGGCCGATGAACTTTTGGAGAACACCATATTGCCTATGATAAAGAAAGAACTAAATGGCTAAGAATACTTATAACGGTATAATAAATATCTTTAAAGAAAAAGGTTATACCTCTCATGATGTCGTGGCAAAGATGAGAGGTATATTAAAGCAAAAAAAAATAGGACATTCAGGTACTTTGGACCCTGATGCTACAGGTGTACTGCCGGTTTTACTGGGGAATGCCACAGTACTTTCCGATATGCTTACAGATAAGTCAAAGGAGTATGAGGCTATACTGCTTTTAGGAGTTTCTACAGATACTCAGGATATATCAGGTGAGATATTAAAAAAAGCCGATACCTCATCACTGAAAGAAGATGAGGTAAAGTCTGTAATATTTGCATTTTTAGGCGAGTATATGCAGCTGCCGCCGATGTATTCCGCACTTAAGGTGGGCGGTAAAAAACTTGTGGACTTGGCAAGAGAAGGCAAGGAAGTCAAAAGAGAACCGAGAAAAGTTCATATTTTTGATATCGACATTATAGATATAAGTCTGCCTAGGGTTAAGTTCAGAGCTAAGGTATCAAAGGGTACATATATAAGGACACTATGTCATGATATAGGAGAAAAGCTTTTAGTAGGCGGTTGCATGGAGTCACTTATAAGGACTAGAGTGGACAGGTTTGACATAAAAGGGGCGATTACCCTTGACAGGGTCGAAGAAAGAAGAGATTGTATAAACAATGATATCATGAGCGTGGAGGAATACTTTTCCTTCCTGCCTAAGATAAATACATCTCCGGAATTTGACAAGTATCTGCACAACGGCAATAAGTTAAAGCTTAATAAAGATTTTGAATCAGGCGAATTATACAGATTATATGATTCACAGGACAGATTTATTGCGATATATAGAAGAGAGATGACTGAACTGAAGCCATTTAAGATGTTTTTATAGACAGGTGATGAAGTGATTACATTTATAAATACAACTGACATAAATATAACAGAAAAAACAGCTGTTGTTATCGGAAAGTTTGACGGTGAACACAGAGGGCACAGAAAGTTGTTTAGGACGCTTAAGAAAGAGGCGACCGAAAGAGGACTGAAGACTGTGGTATTTTCCTTCAGAATATTGCCGTCAAATATTGTAAAAAATAAACATACCACACAGATTTTTACAAATGTGGAAAGAAGAAAAAAATTAGAAGAACTTGGAATTAATTACTATATAGAGTATCCCTTCAATATGGATATCGCAAGACTCACAGGTGAGGAGTTCTTAAAAGATATTCTTATTAAGAAACTTGGCATGGCTGAGATAGTGGCAGGAGATGATGCGGCTTTCGGCTATAAAAAAAGCGGTAATATAGAGCTGCTTAACAGGCTTTCAAAGGAATGGGGCTTTGATGTAAAGATAATTACAAAGGAAAAAGACGATTTCCAAAATGATATCAGCTCCACGCTTATCAGGTCAAAGCTTGATGAGGGAGATATGGAAGAAGCCAATAAGCTTTTAGGAGGAGTATATTCTATAAGCGGTGTTGTTGAAGAGGGAAATAAGTTAGGTGTTAAGCTCGGTTTTCCGACACTGAATATTTTTCCTTCAAGTGAGAAACACCTGCCCAAATCAGGAGTGTATGCGTCAAGAGTAAGGATAGGCGATGACGATACACTTTACTTAGGGCTTACAAATGTAGGTTCAAATCCAAGTATAAAAGATGATAAAAAGGACCATATTGCAAGGGTTGAGACATATCTCTACAACTTTGACGCCACACTTTACGGCAGAGAGATAGAGGTGTATCTTTATAAATATATAAGACCTGAGATAAAGTTTGAAAGTTTGGAGGCTTTAAAGAGCCAAATAAGCAAGGACAAAGTGGAAGTATTGAACTTCCTGAACAGCCATGCAAATTAAAGGAGAGCTATGGAAGAGAAAGATTTATTTGAAAACGGTATTGTAGATGACGGAAGTGTATCTGTTTCTATCACACTTGATGATGACACCGTATTGGAGTGCATTGTATTAAATATATTCAGTGCAGGAGACAGAGAGTATATTGCGGTAATGCCTGAGACAGATGACGAAGAGGGAACGGTATATCTTTACAGATATTCAGAGACAGCCGACGGTCAGCCTGAGCTTACCAATATAGAGACAGATGAAGAATATGAGATAGTGGCAGATGCCTTTGACGAGCTTCTTGACGATGAAGAGTTTGAGGATATGCTTGGAGACGATGAATTCTAAATAGTAATGTAAAATCAGGTTACAGTTTGACAATGCGGTTAAACTGTAACTTTTTGCATATATGGTGAAGGAAATGAAAAAAGAATTAGACTATTTTAATGTTGACGGGAAATATGGTTGGGATCAAAACGATTTTAAGGATCTTTGGATGAATAAGGGCGGATGTGCCTGTGTAACTGCTTGTGACAGCTTTATTTATATGAGAAAGTATATGGGCAAGGATAAGCTCTATCCATATGATATTGACCATATAACTTCCCTTGATTATATCGACTTTTCAAACAGTGTAAAACCTTATTTAAGACCCAGAATAACGGGAATAGACAGACTTGAGATATATGTGGACGGAGTAAGTGAGTTTTTGGAAGATATGGACGAGCATTCTATAAGTTTGTCAGAATTTTCAGGTAACAACTCACTTGATGACGCGAAAAATGCGGTGAAATCACAGATAGACAATGGACTTTTGGTGCCGATGCTTGTTCTTATGCATAAGAATCCGAAGTACAGAGATTTTTCATGGCATTGGTTTTTGCTTACCGGATATGACGAGGAAGTTGATAAGTTTTTGGTCAAAGTTGTAAGCTATGGAAGCTACAGGTGGTTTGACCTTAAAGAGCTTTGGAATACAGGCTACAGAAGAAAGGGCGGATTGATACTCTTTAATAAAAATGCTTGACAATATCTCAAATAAAGCATAGATTGATAGAAAAGGCTTATGTATTTGCCGGAAAAAGGATGGAATAATGATGGATAAAAGAAATTTGACACTATTGACTGACTTGTATGAACTTACAATGATGCAGGGATATTATGTGGAAAACAGCGCTAATGAAACAGTCATATTTGATATGTTTTACAGATCAAATCCGAATAAGAACGGATATGCTATATGTGCGGGACTTGAACAAGTTATCGACTACATAAACAATCTGCACTTTGATGATGAAGATATAGAATATCTGAGAAGTACAAAGATATTCAGAGATGATTTTTTGGAGTATCTGAGAAACTTTAAGTTCACGGGAGATATCTACGCAATACCGGAGGGCAGAGTTATCTTCCCGAGAGAGCCTCTTGTAAAGGTTATTGCACCTATAATGCAGGCACAGCTTATAGAGACCGCACTCCTAAACATCATCAATCATCAGTCACTGATAGCAACCAAGGCTGCCAGAGTTGTTTTAGCTGCGGAAGGTGACGGAGTGATGGAGTTCGGACTTAGAAGAGCACAGGGACCTGACGCAGGTATCTACGGTGCCAGAGCGGCAATGATAGCAGGTTGTGTGGGAACCAGTAATGTACTGTGCGGAAGAATGTTTGATGTACCGGTGCTTGGAACACATGCACACAGCTGGATAATGAGTTTTCCGGATGAGCTTACCGCATTCAGAGCATATGCAAAGACCTTCCCTACAGCATGTACACTCTTGGTAGACACTTATGACACCTTAAAATCAGGTATACCGAATGCGATAACAGTATTTAAAGAGATGAGAGAGGCAGGAATACCTCTTAAGAACTACGGTATCAGACTTGACAGCGGCGACCTTGCATATCTGTCTAAAAGAGCTAAGGAAATGCTTGATGAGGCAGGTTTTAGTGATGCTGTTATATCCGCTTCAAACGACCTTGATGAGAATATTATATCTTCACTGAAATTGCAGGGTGCCACCATCAACAGATGGGGCGTAGGTACCAATCTTATCACATCCAAGGATTGTCCTGCATTCGGAGGCGTATATAAGCTTGCAGCAGTTAAGGATGATAAGAACGGCGAGTTTATACCGAAGATAAAGTTGTCTGAGAATGCGGAAAAGATTACAAATCCGGGAAATAAGAAAATATACAGGATTTACAATAAGAAGACAGGCAAGATAATAGCCGATTATATATGTCTGGAAGATGAGGTTTTATCTGAAGACGAATCACTTATGCTTTTTGACCCTGTGGAGACATGGAAGAGGACAAAGCTTAATGCAGGTTCATTTGAGGTTAAGGAGCTTTTGGTTCCGGTATTTAAAAACGGTGAATGTGTATATAAGTCACCTTCGGTAATGGAGATAAGAGATTTTTGTAAGAAGGAGCTTGATACTCTTTGGGATGAGTCAAAGAGACTTGCATACCCTCATGAGACTTATGTAGACCTGTCACAAAAGCTTTGGGATATGAGATATGAGTTATTGCAAAAATATCATTATCAGGAGTTATAAATAGATAGAAGTTATGATACAGGAGATATACCCTAAGGTCTTTTATCCTGAGTTCAGGAATAAAAAGGCTACAAATAAAAAATCATTTGTTTTACATTTTGAATACAATAAAATAATGCTTATAAAGGATGTATTGACAGGAGAGATAAGACTTCCGAGATTTGAGGATTTAGAAGAAGACGATGAGAATATATATGAAAAGTCTTATTATGTAAACGCTGTAGATGATGAGGAGTTTTATCTTGTGGATGATATGCAGGTGCCTGAGTTCGGCGGCTTCTATATGGAAGGAATGCAGGTACTTCGTGAGTTTTCGCCACAGTATCAGGCGTTTGCAGCCATCAGTGCATCACAGGTCTACAGATGGATGAAGAGCAGGAAATACTGCGGATACTGCGGTACGGTTACAGAGAAGTCAAATACCGAAAGAGCGTTGATTTGCCCGAAGTGTAAGAATATAGAATATCATAAGATATCTCCTGCAATTATAGTGGCTATAAGAGACGGAAACAGACTGCTTCTGACAAAGAATGCAAAGGGTACATATAAGTTTTATGCACTTGTAGCAGGCTTTGTCGAGGTGGGAGAGGGCCTTGAAGATGCGGTAAGAAGAGAAGTCATGGAAGAAGTAGGACTTAAGGTGAAGAATATACAAAGTTATAAGTCACAGCCTTGGTCATTTTCGGACTCCCTGATGCTTGCCTTTATTGCGGACTTGGACGGCGATGATAAGATTACAATACAGGAAGAGGAACTCTCGGAGGCAAGATGGTTTGAGAGAGAGGATGTTCCCGTACTTCCTTTTCATATCAGTGTCGGACATGAACTTATACAAAAATTCAGAGACGGTGAAATATAAAAAGTCGGGGAAACCCGACTTTTTTATGGCAGTCTGTACGGATAAAACGGCAGATTCCTTACAATACCGTATATTATCAAAATCACTATAAGTACAATCATTATATTGTTTTCAAGAGAACTTATCTTTCTTTGACCTGTTCTTATATATCTTATCTGATAGAAGATATAGTATAGTACAATGACCGGTGTAAGAAAGATAAGTATCTGATTATAATAAAATGCCGATTTTATATCGCCATGTGAGAGAGCAACACACATTCTGCTGACGCCACAGCTTGGGCAGTCAAGATGTGTAAGCGTTTTGAATGCACATGGTATTCTTACATGAAAGTTATAGAGTATATATAAAAAAATACCAAGGCAAAGAATTGCAATGGTATTTTTTATTGTTCGTATCAGTCTGTTTTTCATATATTAGAATACAGGCTTATTGTTTACGAAGTTGTTCTGATCATCGGCAATCGTGTTTATACTGTCCTGCATCAAGACACAAGTAACAATCCCCAAAAAGAAGAATGTAAGTATAACATATAGCATTGCGCGGCTTTCAGATGCTCTGCCTGCTTCTATTGCCTTTTGGTCCAACAATACTCCGGCTTTATAAACCCAATACAAAAGGTATATTCCGCAGGTAACAAAACTCAGAAGAATAACAACTATAGGAGACATACTGTCAGGATCTCCCGATATTGTATTGATATCGCTGATAATACAATAAAGCCAGTAGATACCGTAAAAACCGCAAGTAACAATGTATAAAATAATGCATGTCACTATATTTTTTCTTTCTAATATCATAATACTCCTTTCAAGATATGGTACAAAAAATTCATACCTATTACAATGCCGATGCAGTATATCAGAAAATAAATGTATAGTAAAGAGCGTATATACAATTGTAAAGTTTTATAAATAATAATGTAAATAATAAAAATATGAACTTGAAAATATTTTTTTGTATCCCCACTTTTTTTGAACTTTAACCCGAATATTATATTATGGTGATAAACGCAGAATAAAAAAACCGATAGAAATATAATTGGATGGGCAAAGCCCGAAAGGAGAACAATATGATTAAGAGAAAACTTTTAGTAGCAGGTATGACAGCATTTGCAATTACTACAGCCACAGGAATAGCAGCATTGGCATCACAGGGAAATGTAAATATGAATACTTTTGGAACGGGTGCACAGAACCAGTACTTTGCAGGTCAGAACTTTTCAAATCAAACAGACGGAGTTTTTGATAAGGGAATGATGAATGATAACGGTTTTGACAGAAATGATTTTTCTACAGATGATAACTTTGAAATAGGAACAGCAAATAACGAAATGTCAGGACAGGGCTTTGGTAAAGCAAACAACGAAACGGCCGGACAGAGCTTTGATACAGCAGACAACAACTCAGATGAAAAGCCTGTACTTCCAAGAAAGTCTGACGAAGAGGCAATGAAGGAAGGAAATCCTAAGCCGGCTCTTCCTGAGGGAGTAAGTGTTGAAGACACAACAAGTGAGACGGATAACGAGCTTCCGCCGGTTCCACAGATGACGGATGCAAATCAAAGTAATAAGGATGATAAGAAATCAACGATGAGAGCGGAAGACAAAGAAATGATCGGACAGAGCTTTGATACAGCAGACAATAACTCAGATGAAAAGCCTGTACTTCCAAGAAAGTCTGACGAAGAGGCAATGAAGGAAGGAAATCCTAAGCCGGCCTTGCCTATGGGTGTAACAGTTGATGACGCCGATGTATTAAGTAACTGATATTTTTTCATACGTTGACGACTAAATAAATTTAAAGTAATATTTTATACAATATAAATATCATACCTGTGCAGATACTGTAACGAAATTTTGAGTATAGTATTGCACAGGATATGATTGATATTTATGCCAATCGGGAGATCTTGCGTGTTTATATTTGGAACTGAACAAATTTCTGAAGATGTGTTAAGAGCACAGACAGATGAAAATTATATGAATGATTTTATCAAAAAGCACAAGAAATTTATTTTACTTAGTGCTTTTAGAGCAACAAAACGTTTTATAACAGAAAATGATGATGAATACTCTGCGGCTATGATTGCCTTTTGTGAAGCGGTGAAATCCTATGAAGAATCCAAAGGAAGCTTCAAAGGGTTTGCTTTTTTGGTGATTAAAAGAAGGTTAACAGACTATTCCATCTCACAGGCACGATTTCAAAAGGAATTGTCGGTCGAACCTGCCTCTATGGACGGAGAGATAGAAAATGAAGAAGAAGTCAGCGCCTTACAAATAGAAATACGACAAAGATCTGCGGAAATCTCAAAGACTGAAGGTATAGGTGTGGAGAATCCCGGTTCAACACCTATGCAGGATGAGATTGCGGCTGTTCAAAAATTACTTTCAGGCTACGGGTTTTCTTTTTATGACTTGACGGAGTGTTCACCGAAGGCGGAGAAAACAAAGATAGCCTGTGCAAAGGCGGTTGCCATAATTTTGAAAAATCCCTCTTTATTCAAAAAAATGCAAACCTCAAAAACGCTACCTGTTAAGGATATCTCATCAGATAAGAGTATTTCCGTAAAGATTTTGGAAAGGCATAGAAAATATATTATTGCAGCGGCAGAAATTATGAACGGAGATTATCCTCTGTTAAAAGAATATATGAATTATATCAGAAAGGCATTAGAATCAGAGCTATGAAAGCAGTAGTATTGGAAATCAAAGAAAAATGGGCCGCTGTTCTTTGTGAGGACGGGGTAATAAGGAAGGTAAAAAAGGGAAACTTTAAGGTCGGAGATTCATTTGACTTTGAAGCTGAAAATCATAAAAAAGTGGTTTCGATAGGATCATTAAGGCGAAATATGGTTGGAAGTGCAGCGGCACTTTTCCTGATTGTTGCGGGAGTAGCCGGAACATATTCATATAATAATGTATTGGCATGTTCATATGTGTCATTGGATATAAATCCGTCAATAGAGTATACATTAAACAGACAGGATAAGGTGGTAGCAGTTAAAGGGCTGAACAATGACGGACAGGAAATTGCAGATGAACTGATATCTGTAAGAAAAACAACCTTAAAAGAGGCTCTAAAAGAGACAAAGCAGCTGTTGACAAAAAAGAACTATTTAAAGAGCGGTTCAAGTGAAGATGTACTGATTGATATTTCTGCAAATAACTCAGCACGTACAGATGCATTAAAAAAAGAAGCTTTGTCGGTGTTTGGTACAGAGTTGACAAAAGGAGAATTGAATCTTGTACTTACAGAATCAGATTTAAAAGAACATAAAAGAGCAAACAACCTTGGAATTTCTACAGGAGAGTATAAACAGATTCAATATATTAAGAATAAATCTGAAAAGGTTGGAGATAATCAATATAATGAAAATAAGGATTATGTGTTACAGGCTTCGGATATTGCCGTATATAAGGATTACACGGTGTCACAACTTTTGGAATCTTCAGGACAGGGAAAGAAAAATACTCAAAATGATACCTCCGACAGTAAAGTAGAGTCAAAATCTGTTGAGCAAAGCACTACAGACTTGAAAGAAGAACAAACCGGTGAAAAACAGATTGAACAGCCTACTAAAAATGGCAACATTGAGGATGAAAATACCGGAGTGCAGACCGAAAAACCGAGTGATGAAAAGGAATCAAAGGCAGTAAAAGAGCCTTCTAAAAACCGAGACAGCTTACAAACAGTTGAGGAAGCACCAAATACGCAGATTGAGACAAATGCTGATAAGACTGTGGAAAATAATAACATAAGTGTACAGGATAAAGAAAGAAACGATATAAAATCTTATGATGAATCAAGGAAAGAACAGGAAAACTTACCGCAGCAAAATAATAATACTAAGGATAACGGAGTGAAAAATGAAGGAGGAAATCAAGGAGACGCAAGAAATCGTTAATACAGACCCGACTTCATGTATGTTATCATTTTATATATGTATACTACAAGTAGAATGACATTAGAATTTTTTTATGTTATTATATAAACAGTGATTTGGGACTGTGCCCGGAAAGGAAAAGACATGAGAACAATGAATCGTTTTGACTATTTTAATATTGAACGCTATGCCTACGCACTTCTTAGTATGCTGTTAAGGAAGGGCTTTGTTTTAGTGCACTCATTGGAGATAGGTCAAGTACGAGAGAATTGTTTGTATAATTATAGGCATAGGTAGATTTATGCCGATATTATAAATATTTTTGAGGCCGCTTACTCTAAATGGGTAGGCGGTTTTTTTGATGTAAAGGAGAAGATATGGATAAAATAGAAATAAAAGGCAGAGTAAATACGGCTATATGTTATGCAAAGGTTGTAGAGGATGAGGCAATAGAGCAGATAAGAAGAATGTGTGATTATGTAATAACTGAAGGATCGAGAATTCGTATAATGCCTGACGTTCATGCCGGAAAGGGATGCACTATAGGTACTACAATGACCATACATGATATGGCCGTTCCGAATATTGTCGGCGTAGATATAGGATGCGGAATGTATACGGTAAAACTTGGAAATGTGGAAATAGATTTTGAAAAAATAGATGAAGCTGCTTATTATATACCGTCAGGAACGGATGTATGGGACGGCAGACAGGAGCGCTTTGATTTAACAAAGTTAAACTGCTTCAGATATTTGAAAGACTCAAAAAGGCTTGAGCGTTCACTTGGTACACTCGGCGGCGGAAATCACTTTATTGAGATTGACGAGGCAAGTGACGGATGTAAATATCTAATAGTACATTCGGGTTCAAGAAATCTTGGGAAACAGGTGGCACAGTATTACCAAAGACTGGCAATGAATTTAGACAGAGGTTATGGAGATTATCTTGAGAAAAGAGACGAGATAATACGAAGCTATAAGGAGCAGGGGAGAAAAAGCGAGATACAGAGTGCTTTAAAAGATTTGCATTGGCAAGTATATGAGTCTAAGACAAGCATACCTGATGATTTATGTTATTTATCGGATAAATACCTTGCAGAATATCTTCATGATGTGGAGATTTGTCAAAACTTTGCAAAAAGAAACCGTGAGTTGATGGCGGA
>CAUQKD010000032.1:0-14937 GCA_963518365.1 uncultured Lachnoanaerobaculum sp.
TTTGTACCGCTCCGGCATCAACGATGGCCCTTATAACATCCATTTCAGGTTGTATATCTTCGTATTCTTTTTTAAAATTATTATCTTTAAGCTATTCATTCAACATATCATCAAATGTTCTCATTTTCCAATTATCCTTTCTATGTAATCCTTTCTCCTACCTTTTCACAATCCTTATAACTCTTCTAAAGAAATCATAGCCGCCGTTTATATACTCACCTATCTCTTCATCTTTTTCTTCAAAGTACGGTGAAATAGGGAAATATCCCCAAACAGGCCCCAGTCCTCCGCATATATTGCGTCCTCCGTCTCCACCCTTATATGAAAACACTCCGTCATCATATACAATCTCTCTGAAATAGGGATCAAAAGCTATATGCAGCCCGAAGAAGTCTTCTTTTTCTAAAGTGTACTCGTCATCATTATCAGTCCACTCCATATGTCTAAGCTTCATAGAAAAATCCATATTGTTGCCCCAAGGAAATATGCTTCTGCATCCCTTGCCGGATAAATACTCCCACTCTCTTTTTGTGGGAAGAGAGTAACCTTTATCTTTTATATCCTGAAGCAGTTTGTTAAATGTGGTTTCTTTATACAGTTTACCGTGCCAACTTTCATTTTCTTTATACAGACAAATACTCTTATGAACTGTTATTTCAGATATCCCCTTCTTTTCAGCATTTTCAATCTTTGCTTGCCACTCTTTGTTTTCTTTAAGTTCATCATCCGAAATACCCTTCCAGCAGGTTTCACTGTAGTCTTTTTGTACTAACATAGGATGTATTAAAATGGTCTCCTCCTTACTGAAATTGTTATTAAGATAGTCCGCTATTGTTGATACAAATTCATTGTCGTCAAGTTTTTCTTTTATCTTATCTTCAATAGAATATTTGCTGTCGGTTTCATCTTCCTCATCTATAAATACATAGGCAAGGTACTCCAAATTTTCCTTATTGAAAATTTCAGAAGGCTTTCTACCTTTCAAGTCAATTCCAAGCTTAACACGCTCTCCCGGAACAAAAACAAATTCGATACCTTCCTTTGAGCGAAACTCTGCCGTATATGTCAACTTTCTAAAAGCAGTAAACTCTTTAAAACAAAGTAATTCCAAATTGTAGATACCGGCAAGATTATTTAATAATTCTTGTTTATCAGAGATGGAAAGTAAATCATATATGGGATTGAATAATTTTTCTGTTTGTATACTGTTCATGGATAGGTTCTCCTTATCATAAAATCTATATTTATCTGAATCTGATATTGTAAACAATTCGCAATAATGTGACCGTGACAATTTTCCAGACACTGTCCGGAAAATCGGGTGATTTATATATAGGAGTCTCATATTGTATAGATTATATAATGAAAATCCCTACAGAACCTTATCTAACAGGCTTTTAGTCAAATCTTCCACATCCGCTTAGTAATTACAAAACTCTCCTTCTCGGCATCTTTAATGGATGCTCCTATATGGTAAACCTCTTTTCTATCTATGATAATAAATCTATCTCAGAATATTAAGAGTATTTACATCAACATAATTATCTATAAGTATAAGCTCTCCCATTACTTTAACTCAACTCTTTCAAGTCGAGCAAACATTTCTCTATTAGAAAGCATGGAGATACCTTGTTCTGTAAAGGCATAAGAGTTTGAAGATGAATGTTTCAAAGTTTTGAACTGGTCACAATTTGTGACCGGTTCATCTTTCTCATCATCACTTATTTGAAATCTAAAACTTTCAAGATCAGTTATCCACTTTTACAAGAGTTTTATCCCCTAACATAAATACATCCATTTTCCCTTTAAATCATTTGCAATCTAATACCGTTTAAATCTTACCTATTTTTATTTCGCGTTATGCAGGCGGTTCATTTATTTTAAGTTTTCAATCTACAACCTTCAATTATGCCTTTTAACTCTGAATTTTTTATTATCTATAATATTAGATACTGTGAAGTTATACCATATACTATAACATTTTTATAATTGAACAGGTACAGAAAAAGCACATAACTGAAAGATTCCATTATCTTAATGTTATATTACTTTATACTATTCGATATTTTAGACAAATAAAACCACCTCTATCCCTACAAACCGGAATTTTTAAGCTTTAGTTATCGGAATCCAAAGTTCCATTTTATAGTCTTTGCTATCCATATCACCTTCATAATAATATTCAAAGTCAGGTTTTCCTGAATGGACATAGCCATGCTCAGGGAAGAATACTTCCATCGCATATTTCCATCCGTTATGAATACAATCCGGAACACTTCCTATTAACTCTACAACGGCATACTCTGTTTCTTCCACTTCCAAAACATCTAAACCCATGCTTATGGCTTTGTCTACATCATTAACAATATAGCCTGCCATGTAGTTTATTATGCTTGGATTTTCCACATCATGACAAACGCCCATGCTTTGACCGCTTCCCAAACTTGCAAGTTCATCGTAGCTATATTTTTCATATAGCTTATTCCATACACTCGGACATAATGATGAATTGATGCTTTGCTCATTTACACCTGCAACTTTAAATGCTTTTTTCTTTTGAATTGTAATATTCATACTTCTTCCTCCTCTTACACTGAGTGCTAATTGCACTCGTGATACTAATTTGAACGGTTTCCCGTTTCTTACTTCAGAGGGAGTAAATCCATGAAAATTCTTGAACGCTGTTCCAAATGAATCTGATGACTCGTATCCGAATTTGAAAGCAACATCAATAATCTTTTCATCCGTATCTCTTAATATAACGGCTGCTTCCGTCAATCTTCTGCTTCTTAAATATTCTGAAAGCGTTATTTCGGTCAGAATAGAAAACAAGCGACTGAACATTGAATAAGAGTATCCTGATAACTGAGTCACTTTCTTTTCGTCTATTTCATCATCGAGAACTGTTTCAAGATAATCAATCGCATTGTTAAACGACTTGATAATATTCATTTCAAATCCCCCTTTATTTCGGTTTATTTTAGTATAGAGGAAGATTTCTTCTCCTACCCTACAATATCCGTACAAGTTTTATAGGTTTCATATCGTAGAAAGTTATAACTTCTAATTTGTACTATTCATTACAAAATAAGCTTTTACATAAGCAAGTAATATTTCATCCGAATAATCTCCCCCTGTAGAATATGCTATGTTCATTATTTCTAATGTAACTTCATCTAAATTCTTGTCATCATTTGTAAATTCTGAAACTATTTTTTTACATTTTTTAAAATTATCTTCATTTGCTCCATATGGCAATTTCATCCGGTCATCCTTTCTACAAAAGCTCATTGCTTTACTCTTTTAAATTATATACCTATATGTTAAAATATAACAGGTTAACTTGGAGATTTATTCAAGTTTTATTGTGAATATACTTATTCAAAGCAAAAATATTTTAAAGAAGGTTTTTATATGAAACTAGGAATCGTTGGCTTGCCAAATGTAGGCAAGAGTACATTATTTAACTCATTAACAAAGGCGGGTGCTACTGCCGCAAACTATCCTTTTGCTACCATTGACCCTAATGTAGGTGTTGTAGCGGTACCGGATGACAGATTAAAGGAACTTGGAAAATTATATAATACAAAAAAGGTTACACCGGCACTTATAGACTTCGTAGATATCGCAGGTCTTGTAAAAGGTGCCAGCAAAGGTGAAGGTCTTGGAAACCAGTTTTTATCAAATATTCGTGAATGTGATGCCATCATCCATGTGGTAAGATGTTTTGACGATTCAAATATCATCCATGTAGAAGGAAGTGTTGATCCTATCAGAGATATCGAAACTATCAACTTAGAGCTTATATTCTCCGATATTGAGATTTTGGAAAGAAGAATTGCAAAGACTAAGAAAGCTGCAATGAATGACAAAGCTCTAAAGCATGAACTTGATATTCTTTTGAAACTCAAGGATATACTTGAAAACGACAATATGGCAAGCAGCTATACATCTTCTGATGAAGAAGATTTGGCATTCGTAAAGTCACTAGGACTTATCACATATATGCCTGTTATCTTTGCCGCAAATGTAGCTGAGGATGACCTTGCTGATGACGGTGCGTCAAATGAGTATGTGGCTAAGGTAAAAGAATATGCCGCAAAATCAAACGCAAAGGTATTTGTTGTATGTGCAGCCATCGAAGAAGAAATTTCACAGCTTGACGATGAGGAAAAAGCAGAATATCTTGATGCTCTTGGAATTTCCGTATCGGGTCTTGATAAGCTTATTGCAGCCAGCTATGATTTGCTTGGACTTTTAAGCTATCTTACAGCCGGTGAGGATGAGTGTAGAGCCTGGACTATAAAGAAAGGTACAAAGGCTCCGGGAGCGGCAGGAAAGATTCACTCAGACTTTGAGCGTGGATTTATCAAAGCTGAGGTTATCAACTATCAGGATCTTCTTGACTGTGGCTCTACAGCTGCTGCCAAGGAAAATGGACTTGTTCGTATAGAAGGTAAAGAATATGTAGTACAGGATGGAGACGTAATACTCTTTAGATTTAATGTATAAATTTATATAAATTGACTTATCTAGGTAATATTGATAAAATTTATATATTGATAAAAATCACCTCACTGCCTATATAAAATGAGAAATATTAAAGGAAGTAGAGAGGTTTTTACCTCTCTCTTTTTTAGCAAAATTATAAATAATTATATTGATTTTTGGAGGTCGATATGAACAAGTCAGACCAATTATCCGTATTATTTAACGAATGGAAAAAGGCACAAGAATATGAGCCTGACAACATTTGGAAGATTACAAGAAGTGGTAATAATATAACAAAAAAACATTTTCGTATTGATGGTATAATTGATGAAGAAGTTTTCAAACAAGAAAAACGTAAAGTCTTATTTATATCAAATGAAGCCAATGATGATGAATATTCTGCTAAGACATATATTAACCCAAGTAATATTTACGACTATAACCATTATTATAAAACCGGTTATGATTCATGGAAAGGCAAAATGCGTGAGAGGACTTCCGCTATCTATAAGGTAGTTGCAGGATATGATATTAACGATATATCTAATTCTGATGCAGCTCTACATTATGCAATAATGGATTTAAACAAAAGAGGTGGTGGTCCTGATGTTAAAGGAGCAAATCATATTGAGGCATATTGCAGATACTATAAAGATTTTATAGTAAAAGAAATTAATATAATAGATCCTGATATAGTAGTATGGCTTGGGACAAAAACATATGATATGGAGCTGCATTCAAAATACCTTGGTGCAGAAAAACTTGGAGAAAAACATTTTTTTAATATATCCGGTAAAAAAGTTCCAATACTAAGAATGTGGCACACTTCATATTACCAAGGTAGAATCAATCCGTTACCCGGATACTCAAATAGAATAATAGGAAAATTATGTGCGAAATGCTTAAAAGAAATGAAAAAGTATAATCTGACAAATTAGATTCAATGTATAAACAGTTTATATAAAGGGGATTATATGAAAAAGAATACATTACCTGTTTTCGGTGTCGGTCCTATTTATGCCGTCAGTTGTTTACTTCTAACCGCCTTCGGACTTTTCTTAAAAAAGAATGGATTTCTAAATGGCGGAGACCTTCCGGGCTTAAAGTCTGTATCGATGATTATAAGCTTTCTGCTCATTTTTATCGGAGTAGCATTGTGGATATATGCTGTAATCATTCAAAGAATCAGTAGAGAGATAAGCAGCGGGAATCTGGTAACAACCGGAATATATTCCATTGTCAGAAACCCTATTTATCTCGCATTTTTATGTGTGTGTACAGGTATTCTGGTAACCGGGCATAATGTGTACTTGCTTATATTTCCGGTATTTTTTTATATATTCTTAACTGTACTGATGAAGCAAACTGAAGAAAAGTGGTTGCTTGATAAATTCGGATTGGAATATACAGAGTATTGTAAACATGTCAACAGGGTAATACCTTGGTTTAGACATTAATATATTTATGTCATCACCTAAGATGACGGAATGGAGATTATTATGGCGTTAATGGATTTGTTTAAAAAGGCTTTTATGGGAGCAACTGACGAGGAAAATCGAAAAAACAAAGCCAGAATGAGAGAAATATTTAACAGCAGTGTTGCAAACGGTGATGATTACAAGCTGATTTATTGCCATATGGAAAACTGCACCAATGCTGTTATTGTTAAGGTTACAAGGCACAGTAACTTTATCGTTGGATACAAGGAAGGCGAAGTTGTAGTTATTCCTGTAAATGCAGAACTTACAGAATATGGAGATGCAATGGTATTTAATAAGGCAAATGAGAGTTTTACAAAGACATCTCTAGGCTTTTGTTTTGTAGGAAATCCTGAAGTTTCTCTACAATTTGTTCCTATGACCTATGAACCCGGAATCACTGCCGGTGCAAGACATTCAGTTTCAATCACTCAATCCTCTGCAGAAGTGGCCGAGTTTAAAAATTTCTTTAAAAAGGGATTACAATAATTTGTAAATGTGAGAATTATGAATAAAGATGATATAATCACTGCACTACAGGAAGCGGTAATACCTGATGAAGAGTATTATATTGATAATGAAATAATAGATGCAATGCTTGAGTATCCCGACCCGTTCCAATTTGTGAAGCCTATCTTGGAAATAATATCACAAAACCCGAGTGTCGACTTCGGATCTCCCGGAGAGTTGGTTCACTTTGTAGAAACGTTTTATAAAAAGGGCTATGAAGAAGCACTGATTGAATCGGTAAAGAAAAATCCTACATTTCATAATATATGGATGATTCATCGTTGCTACAATGATGCAAGTAGTGCATTTCATAATGACTTTTTATCACTGATAAATGAGATTAAAGAAAACCCTTCTACATCTGCTGATATTACAAAGGCAATTGAAATGTTTAATTGGTAATTATTTAATAAAAAATCTTGGAGCCGGCAAACGCTGATTCCAAGATTTTTTTATACTTTTTTACATTATTATTTTAAGAATGCGACAATATAATGTCGGTTTAAGCGTCATTTTAACAAAAATATCACTGTAAACCTTGTATCACTCTCACTTCCCTTTTTTTAAAAAATCCAATATCTTATCTTCATTTCCACGAATTATTATCTTCTTGTTCCCATTTTTTGAGAGTAAATATGCTGTGTTACAAACTTTAAATATCAGCTCAATATCATGTGTTATAAGAATAACCGGGGTGTTCTTTATTTTTTCTCTAACAGCATCAGCAACCAGTTTCATTCTCCTGTAATCAAGCCCTGCTGTAGGTTCATCCAAAATAACGAGTTTGGAATTTTTAAGCAATGCTATAATAACTGCCAGCCTTTGTTTTTCTCCGCCTGATAAATCATGTGGATTTAGCATTCTTTTATTCCATAAATCCATTTCAAGCAGGTATCTTTTAACCTCCTCCAAATATTTTCTGTCTTTTACTTTATCTTTAGGAATCAATTCTTTTTCTACAGTTTCACAAAAAAACATATTACTGCAATTTTGCAGACTGATTGCTACATCACATAGCCTCTCCTTTATGGAACGGCTGTATGAAGTCTTTCCTTTTTTTAATGGTATAATACCTGAAAGCTGTTTTGCAAGTGTTGTCTTTCCTATCCCGTTATCACCTATTAAAGCCATACATTCCCCACTGTTTAGAGTAAAATTAACCGGCTCCTTTAGACTATAGCCTTTATTACTTATATATACATCTTCAATCCTTATCATTTGATTATCATCAGGATATTCCATAATGGATTTTAAATTATTATTGTTAAAAGACCTAAGTTCATTTTTTTGTTCCAAATCTGATGTTAAATCTTTTGATGAGAAAATCCCCTCAATCTTTCCTTCTTTAAGCAGTATCATTCTGTCAATTAACTGAAATAAATATGACAGTCTATGTTCCACTATAATTATAGTTTTACCGCAATCCTTCAAATGTTTTAAAATTCTTCCAAGCTCATTTGTAGATGTATAATCTAAATTTGCCGAAGGCTCATCCAATAAAATAATCTCACTGTCAAATACCAATGTAGAAGCTATGGCTACTTTTTGCTTTTGTCCTCCGGAAAGTTCTCTTACTTTTCTTGTTTTTAAATCAGAAATCCCTATTTCCTTTAGAGAATTTTGAACCTGTCTGCGTAGCAGATTTCGTTCCATTCCCATATTCTCGCCTATAAGAGCCACTTCATTTTCAACATCCTTTGAAAAAAACTGATCATTCGGATTTTGAAATACATTCCCTACATACTTTGCGATTTCTCCGGCTTTGTAGTCTGAAATACTCTTATCCAAAATACTTATTTGTCCTATTATATTCCCATCATATAATGCGGGAATCAATCCGTTTAACAGCCTTAATAAACTCGTCTTACCGCATCCTGACAATCCTGTAATAACAATAAATTCACCTTTATTTACAGAAAAAGTGATATCCTTTAGAATAGTTTCATTACTATATGAAAACTTTTTTATATCAACATTTATAATTTTTGACATATCGTAATACCAAGCAATATAAGTCCGACTAAAATAACCGCATAATCTCTCCATGTGAAAGAGAGATCCTGATAAGAAGTCTTTTTACAATCATATTCAATTCCTTTTGTAATTAAAGCACATGATAAAGTTTCACCTGTTTCAAAGGCTTTGTAAATCATAGGAACAAGATAGACTTCCAAACTGTGAATCGGCCTGAAAACCGTTATTTCAATATTCCTGGCTTTTAATCCCTCCTTTATTTCTGATAAATATTCTCGATATTCCGGAATAAAGCGAAAAAAGATAGCCACTCCGATACATAAAGAATTCGGTAAATGTATATTCCTTAAAGAGTATATCATTGTGGATGTGCTAAAATCAGACATTATGCCTGCCAGTATCCATAAAGGAAACAGCTTAAGGATAATCAGTACCATTGTATAGATTGCCCCAAACCATCCATATAAAAAGTATTCACTTGGAACTATATTTATTAAACCGAATAAAATAATATAAAAAGCAAACAGCTGAATTGATTTTCTTTTTTTTACAACAACTGCCAAAAAGAAGCTGAAAATCAGCATCAGCCAATACACAGGCATTGTACAAAAAAACACAATGCTTGTATAGATTATCATAAGGATACCCACAGATATCGGTTTGATTTGTATTTCCGTCTTCATAATATTAAGACAGTATTCCCGCTCTGGTAATACTCTTATTAAAAAACTTATTATAGATATATTTGCCAAGCAATGTACCTAAAATTGAAGCTAAAAGCTCTATAAGCAATATGATTGCCATATTTTTAGGATTAAAGAAAATCCCTTTAACCATTTGAGCCTTTTCAACAGTAAACAGATTCGGGAAAGTTTTTACCAGTCCTTCCACACCTAAGAAAAGTATAAAAAAGAAACCGTGCAGTGCATAAATTACCTGTGAAACTACATATGATATACCGATTCTGCCGTCATTTATATAATTATCTTTACCCCCTATACATACCTCTCCCAAAATACCGGCTACAAGCATAATCGGAAGCATAGGAATAAATCCCATAACAGCATAAATAATACCTGATAACAGATAATAAATGAATATTGTACCTCTTTTAGCAATTTTATGACACATAACAAAATAAACCGGAGCACATAATAAACTCCCTATTGAAACATGTATAAAAATTCCATAAGTCCCAAAGACCTGTGTTATCATTCCTGATAACAAGCTGACAACAAAACCCACCACTCCAAGCAAACTTACTACAATAATATCTTTTAATTTCATTTATTTCTCCCCCTTCTTCTAAAAGATATATTTTTAAATTAATGTTAGCACTGCCTAACTTTGCTGTCAAGAAATGATTTTTACAATATTAAAAGAAGCCGTCATTTTCCGGCGACTTCTTTTAATTTTATCCAACCACTATATTTATAATCTTCTTTGGAACATAGATTTCTTTTCTTATTGTTCCTTCAAGCTTTCCGGCTTCAGCTAAGGCTTTCTTACCTGCCTCTATAGCATCTTCCTTGCTTACATTGACATCAAGCTCAATAACAAGCTTTGTCTTACCGTTTATCTGCACAGGAACCTCTATGGTATCCACTTCCTTGTGGCTCTCATCAAATGTCGGCCATTTCGCATGAAATACGGAGCCGGTTTCTCCAAGCTCTTCCCAAAGTTCCTCACCGATATGCGGAGCAAACGGAGCAAGCAAAATGGTGAATGCCTTTAATGTTTCTTTATCCACACCGGTCTTTTTGCTAAGCTCGATAAGCTTATTATTGTACTCCATAAAGCCTGCTATAACAGTGTTTAAGCTGAATGCATTAAATCTTTGCTCAATATCCGAGATAAGATTTGCACGAACTCTTAAAAGTTCTCTGTCAGCCTCTACATTCTTATCCTTATTGTCCATTACAAGCTTGTAGAACTTATTTAAAAATCTTGATACACCCTCGATACCTCTGTCATCCCAGTCGGCATCAAGCTCAGGCGGTCCTACAAAAAGCTCATACATTCTAAGAGCATCACAGCCGTAGTCACGCACCAAATCATCAGGGGATACAACATTTCCCTTACTCTTACTCATCTTCTGTCCGTCACTGCCGTTTATCATACCCTGATTGAAAAGCTTTGTAAAAGGCTCGTCAAAATCAACCACACCGATATCATGTAAGAACTTGGTGTAGAATCTTGAATAAAGCAGATGAAGTACGGCATGCTCAACACCGCCGATATACATATCTACAGGGAGGTATTTATCCGCCATCTCCTTACTTACAAGCTCCTTATCATTATGCGGATCAACATATCTTAGAAAATACCAGCTTGAGCCTGCCCACTGCGGCATAGTATTGGTCTCACGCTTTGCAGGGCCACCACATACAGGACATGTGGTGTTAACCCATTCATCAATAGCTGCAAGCGGTGACTCGCCTGTTCCTGTAGGCTGATAGCTCTCCACCTTAGGTAACTCAAGCGGAAGTTCTTCCTCCGGTACAGGTACATTTCCGCAACATGGACAATGTACTATAGGAATAGGCTCACCCCAGTAACGCTGCCTTGAGAACACCCAGTCACGAAGCTTATAATTGGTGGTCTTCTTGCCATAGCCCTTCTCTTCTATCATCTGCGGTGCTTCAAACTTTAACTTGGCGCTTTCCATACCGTTCCAATCACCTGAATTTATCATAGTGCCTACCGCATCGGTGTAAGCTTCAGTCATATTTTCGATTTCTTTACCGTCTTTTGCAATAACCTGAACTATAGGAAGATCAAATTTCTTTGCAAACTCAAAATCTCTGTCATCATGTGCAGGCACACACATAATAGCACCTGTACCGTAGTCAGCCAAAACATAGTCTGAAAGCCAGATAGGAGTCTTTACACCGTTTAAAGGATTGATTGCATAGGAACCTGTAAATACGCCTGTCTTCTCCTTTGACTGCATTCTGTCTACATTTGATTTCATAGAACTTTCAAAGATATACTTCTCCACAGCCTCTCTTTGAGCATCTGTGGCAAGAGACTTTGCAAGTTCATGCTCAGGTGAGAGCACCATAAATGTAGCACCGTAAAGAGTATCAGGTCTTGTGGTATAAACGACTATAGTATCATCTCTTCCGTCCACCTTAAAGTTTACCTCTGCACCATAGCTCTTACCTATCCAGTCGGACTGCATCTTTTTAACTTTCTCCGGCCAGTCAAGCTTATCAAGATCGTTAAGAAGCCTGTCTGCATAAGCGGTTATCTTTAGCATCCATTGACGAAGATTCTTCTTTGTAACAGGTGTACCACATCTCTCACATTTACCGTCTACTACCTCTTCATTTGCAAGACCTGTCTTACATGAAGGACACCAGTTAATCGGGAACTCCTTCTCATAGGCAAGACCTTTTTTAAACATCTGCACAAATATCCACTGTGTCCATTTATAGAATTTAGGATCCGTGGTATTTACCTCTCTGTCCCAATCATATATTGCGGCAATCTCATTTATCTGTCTTTTTATATTTGCCACATTTTCCGCTGTTGACTTTGCAGGATGAACACCCATCTTTATAGCATAATTTTCTGCCGGAAGACCGAATGCATCCCAACCCATAGGATGTATTACATAGTGACCCTTTAATACCTGATATCTGCTCCATACATCAGATATTACATATCCTCTCCAATGTCCTACATGAAGCCCTGAACCTGAAGGGTATGGAAACATGTCCAAACAATAGTACTTCGGTTTCTTTCCGTCATCCACATTAATCGGATGTTCCTCCCATTTTTTCTTCCATTTTTTCTCTATTGCACTATGATTATACTGTGCCATAATATCTTCCTTTCGCTACCGGTTTAAAGTCGATTAGAGCTTCCCTCCACAAATATGAAGTTAAAGCTCTACTCAAAATAAGTTAAATTTTATAATTTAAAATCTGAATTTGTCCTCAAAGTAATTTTTAAGTTCCACTATAGGTATTCTTACCTGCTCCATGCTGTCCCTGTCTCTTACAGTTACTGCATTGTCACTTTCAGAATCAAAATCATAGGTAATGCAAAACGGTGTACCTATTTCATCCTGTCTGCGATATCTCTTTCCGATATTTCCTCTGTCATCAAACTCTACATTATAATACTTTGACAATTCTTCAGATATCTTTAATGCACCTTCATTAAGCTTCTTTGAAAGTGGCAAAATACCGATTTTTACAGGTGCAAGTGCAGGATGGAAATGAAGAACCGTTCTTGTCTCTCCGCCCTCTAATATCTCCTCGTCATATGCCGCACAGAGGAATGCTAAAGTAACTCTGTCCGCACCAAGTGAAGGCTCTATAACATACGGTATATATCTTTCACTTGTTTCATCATCAAAATATGAAAGATCCTGACCTGAAACCTCCTGATGACGATTAAGGTCATAGTCCGTTCTGTCTGCAATTCCCCAAAGCTCACCCCATCCGAACGGGAATAAGAATTCTATATCTGTTGTAGCATTTGAATAGAAACTTAGTTCCTCTTTGTCATGGTCTCTAAGTCTCATCTGCTCCTCTTTGATTCCAAGAGCTTTCAGCCAATCTCTGCAAAAACCTCTCCAGTAGTCAAACCACTCAAGGTCACTACCCGGCTTGCAGAAAAATTCAAGCTCCATCTGCTCAAATTCTCTGGTTCTGAAAGTAAAGTTACCGGGAGTGATCTCATTTCTAAACGACTTACCGATCTGACCTATGCCGAAAGGTACTTTCTTTCTTGAAGTTCTTTGTACATTCTTAAAGTTTACAAATATACCCTGTGCCGTCTCAGGCCTTAAATAAACCACATTTTTAGCATCCTCAGTTACACCCTGAAATGTCTTAAACATCAGGTTGAACTGACGTATATCTGTAAAGTTATGCTTTCCACATGTCGGACATTCTATATCATGCTCATCAATGTAGTTTTTCATCTCTTCATTTGACCATGCGTCCACACTGCCTTCTATAGTAATGCCGTTTTCCTGCATATAATCTTCTATTATCTTATCCGCTCTGAATCTCTCATGGCATTCCTTACAATCCATTAAAGGATCCGAAAAACTTCCCAAATGCCCTGAAGCAATCCATGTCTGCGGATTCATTAAGATAGCACAATCCACACCTACATTGTACGGTGACTCCTTAATAAACTTCTGCCACCAGGCAGCTTTAACATTATTCTTTAATTCAACACCTAAATTACCATAGTCCCATGTATTTGCAAGACCTCCGTATATCTCGGAACCCGGATATACAAAACCTCTTGATTTTGCAAGTGCTATGATTTTTTCCATGCTATATTCCATGAATTTCTCCTTTTATTTAAAAATAATATAATTAAAGCCATCTACTTTGGCAGTATTACCGTTAAATTCTATGTTATTGGATACATATGTGATTTCACCCTCTGTATATACATCAGCCTTGCCCTGTATTATAGCAATATAATCACCCTTTATTCCATCAGGTATATCTATAGAATCCATACTTGATATATCAATATCACTAAGCTTAAATACTTCTACGGATTTTAAATCGAAACTGTTATCCTGTGTGAATTTTGCAAACTCTTCCATACACTCGAATGAAGTATATGAAAATACCACCTTTGCAATATCATTTTTTATTCCGGCCTCTTCCAATTTCACCTGATTTACAGAATTAAGCTTATTAAAATCTTCAATTTCCGCATTTGCAAATTCTTTAAGTTCTTCACTCTTAGCCTTAGTATCTATTTTTTGCACCAAAGCTGACTTCAATGTGCCGTCTTTAGCTATAAATATAGAACTTTCATCAGGATTATATGAATATGCTTTTTTACCACCACAACCGGACAAAAATAATATCATCATTATAGCTATCAGATATCCCTTCTTCATGAGTACTCCTCTTCTATATAATTTCATATGCCCCAAATCGAAGCGATGTAACAAGTAAAATCACATCAAAAGATATAAACCTGTACCAGACTTTTACATTAAGACACCAGAAATAAGTATGCCACAAATGACTACCATTTTCAAGGCAAGAGAGCGGATTTATTATATTTTTGTCAGATATAAATATTCTTACTTAACTACCGGTGATGCATATTTACCGGGATCCTTAGCGGGTTTACAGTATTCTCTCCATTCATCAAAGCTATGAATATCATGCTCTTTTCCGTCTACTGAATTTTCAGCATTTATTTTAACTCCTTCAAAAGACACTTATCTACCCTCAGGCAGTATAATTGACATTATTTCCTCTTCACTTGGATTACCTGTAAGTACTATATCCACTGCAAGCATTGCCCTTACTTTATTTATATCATTTTTCTTTATTTCATCACATAGTATCTTAAGTTCAGGGAACATAGTAAACAGCTTTGTATTATTTTCGTAGATGTTTTCTATATCCGTAAAATGTATCTGCCTACACCCGTGAACTACCCATAGTCTAAAGCCTATGGGCTTCCTGCTTCGCTGACCTCGCAA
>CAUQKD010000033.1:0-14852 GCA_963518365.1 uncultured Lachnoanaerobaculum sp.
GTATAGAGGATGATAAGAAGATAGTATTTAAAACAAAGAAATGTATACTTACACTTAGAAAAGATCCTCTTTCTTTCAGTTTGGAAGATGTCTTTGGGAATGTTATATACAGAGATTTGAAGGAGAGGGCTTTTGATAAGGACTATCTTGGAAGAGTCTCACATTACTCACTTTTGGATGTGGAAAAGGATCATTTCTACGGTTTCGGTGAAAAAACGGGTTATCTTGATAAAAAGGGCAGAAGGCTTAGGATGAATCCTAAGGATGCTATAGGTCATAACCCCGAAAACGGAGAGCCATTATATAAGCATATACCTTTTTATATCAGAATAAATGAGGATATAAAAAAGCCTCTGGGATTATTCTATAACAACTCATATGATGCCGTTTTTGATATGTGCAATGAAATAAGCGGATATTGGGACAGATATACATATTATCAGGCTGAGGGCGGTGATATAGATCTTTTCTTTATAGGAGGAGAGAGTATAAAAGATGTTATAGATAATTATACATATCTTACAGGAAGATCTGCAATGCCGACAAAGCAGGAGATGGGATTTACCGCATCTACAATGTACTATGCGGAATTGGAAGAAAATTGTGATGAGGAAATATATAAGGTAATCAAAAAGCATTTTGATGAAAAGATATATATTGATAATTTCTGGTTGGCGTCAGGGTATTCATCAGGCGAAAAAGATAATCTAAGATATACATTTAACTGGAATAAAAAGAGATTTCCGGACCCTGAAGGATTTTTTGAAAAGATGGATGCCATGGGAATAAATGTTATTCCGAATATGAAGCCCGGAATATTGCCGAATCATCCGTATATGAAGGAATTTATAGAAGCTGATGCATTTGTAAAAGATCCTGAAGGAAAAGAAGACTATATAGGTCGCTGGTGGGGCGGTTATGGAAAGTTTATCGACTTTACCAAGGAAAGCGGTAGAAAAATTTGGGGTGAACTTTTAAAGAAAACCTTACTTTTAAAGGGCTCAAAAACCGTATGGAATGATAATTGTGAGTATGACGGTGTAGAGGACAGACTTGCAAGAGTTGATAATAACGGTCATGGAGGAAATATGGCCGAGCTGAAAATAATCCACTCAAACATGATGGCATATGTGGCTAAAAAAGCTCTTGCAGAGGTTTATCCGAATGAAAGACCGTATATTATAAACAGGGCAGGTTTTGCAGGTATACAAAGATATGCTCAAGTTTGGGGCGGTGATAATCTTACATCTTGGGATACACTAAAATACAATATTGCAACTATAGTAGGAATGGGGCTTTCAGGAGTCGCAAATATGGGATGTGATATCGGAGGATTTGCCGGAGGAGCACCGGAGGGAGAACTTTTACTCAGGTGGATACAAAGCGGTATATTCCAGCCCAGATTTTGTATGAATTCGGCAAACAATGATAATACGGTTACTCAAGCCTTTATGTATGATGAATATATGCCTGAGGTGAGAGAAGCCTATGCTCTTAGATATAGAATGATTCCATATATGTATTCACTGATGAGAGAGGCCAATTTAAAGGGTACACCTGTAATGAGACCTTTATTTATGGAATTTCCCGATGATATAAATACATATAATGATAAGAATCTTACATTTATGTTCGGAAGCAGTTTACTTGTGGCAAATGTATTTGAAAAGGGAGCAAAGATCAGAAAAATATACTTGCCTGAGGGTGCAAGCTGGTATGATATAAATGACAGCTTTAGAGAATATCAAGGCGGTGTGACTGTTTATATTGATGTAAACAGTCACAGTATACCTATGTTTTTAAGAGACAGCGGTATTTTCTTTACAACAGATGATATACATCAGGCGTCAAGAGATACTGCAAAACAGCTTGACTTTACTATATCCGCCAAGTCGGATGTTGAATTTATTATATATGATGATGACGGACATTCAAAAGACTATGAAAAGGGAAAATATCTGAATACTTCGGTCAAGGTAAAAGCCGGAGATATTACCACTATTTCCTTTGAAAAGAGCGGTGATTATGAGGAAAGCATAGAAAATATCACTTTAAAACTTGTAAGTAAGAAAAAGGGTGCCTTCTATGTAAGTGCGGATGATAAGCTTTTAAAGAGATTTCTGGTAAAGAATAACTTTGATGAGGCAACTGAGGGGTGGTATTATAATCTTTCAGACAGAACAATAATGGTAAAAGCCAAAAATCCGAAAAATAAAAACTTTGATATCAAGATAAGTACAGAGAAATTCGATCTTATAGGAATGGTACTTGATAACGAATAAAAACGGGCTGTTGCCTGAGGATAAAATATAGTTGAAATTTTTAGCGGCTGTATTATCAATCTTCAGAGTAACAGCTTTTTTAGTAATTAAGCTATATAGCGCCTCTTGATTTTACTTTTACAGACGGTAGCTTTTTAGTGTAAAATAATTTATAATAATAGGAATTATTATTAGTTAAAACGCCGAAATTACAAAAATGCTATTGTGTATACAATAATTTTATGTTAAATATAATAACAACAGGTTAGGAAAACCTATCACTTACCTTTTGAGTAAAGATATTTCCTATACTGATTTAGAACAAAAAATATTTTATTTATATAAGGAGGCAGTTATGTCATTAATTAACAAGGAAGTTGGAGAGTTTAGCGTACAGGGATTTCATAAGGGAGATTTCGTTGAGGTATCTAAGAAGGATATCTTAGGAAAGTGGAGTGTATTCTTCTTCTATCCTGCAGATTTCACATTTGTATGTCCTACAGAGTTGGAGGATTTACAGAAGAATTATAAGGAGTTTAAAGAGGCAGGATGTGAGATCTATTCAGTTTCAACAGATACACATTTCACACATAAGGCATGGCATGATCATTCAGAGCGTATCTCAAAGATTGAGTATCCGATGCTTGCAGATCCTACACATGTACTTTCAAGAGATTTTGAAGTATATATCGAGGAGAACGGTTTGGCAGAGAGAGGTTCTTTCATCATCAATCCTGACGGAAAGATCGTTTCTTATGAAGTAAACGCAGGTGGCGTAGGAAGAAACGCGGAAGAGCTTTTAAGAAAGCTTCGTGCTTGTCAGTTCGTTCATGAGCATGGTGATCAGGTTTGCCCTGCTAAGTGGCAGCCGGGTGCTGAGACATTAAAGCCAAGTCTTGATCTTGTAGGTCAGTTATAATATTAGGGGACATTATGAGTAAAAACATGTATGATGCAGTCATTGTGGGCGGAGGTCCTGCAGGTCTGACAGCGGCTATTTATTTAGCCAGAGCATATTATCGTGTAATTGTTATAGAAAAAGAAAAATTTGGCGGTCAGATAACTCTGACCGCTGAAGTTGTAAATTATCCGGGTATAGAGCATATCTCAGGAGCCAAACTCGGAGAGCAGATGAGAAAACAGGCGGAAAACTTCGGTGCCGAATTCTTACTTGCTACAGTGGACTCCATTGATATGGACGGCGATATCAAGAAGGTCCATACATCAAAGGGAGATATCGAGTGCTTCGGAGTAGTACTTGCAACAGGTGCATCACCCAGAATGATCGGATTTGAAGGTGAGGCAAAGTTTAAGGGTCATGGTGTTGCATATTGTGCTACATGTGACGGAGAATTCTTTAAAGGAAAGGAAGTCTTTGTTGTAGGAGGAGGCTTTGCAGCTGCGGAAGAAAGCGTATTCCTGACAAAGTATGCAAAGCATGTAACCATTCTTATCAGAGAGCCTGACTTTACCTGTGCAAAAACAACAGCACAACATGCATATGATAATGAGAAAATTACCGTACTTACACATACCGAGGTGGTGAAAGTTGAAGGTGGAGACGTCCTTGAGAGAATTGTTTATAAGAACAATGAAACAGGTAAAGAAGAAGTATTTGAAGACAAGGAAGGCTTCGGTGTGTTCGTATTTGCAGGATATGAGCCGGCAACCTCTTTGGTAAAGGACTTCGGAATACTTGATGAAAGAGGATATGTGATTACAGACGCCTCAAAGAAAACTGCAATTGACGGATTGTATGCGGCCGGAGATGTTTGTATAAAGCCGCTCAGACAGGTTGTAACAACTGTCGGAGATGCAGGTATTGCAGCAACGGAACTTGAAAAGTATATTGCTGCAATGGAGAAAAAGACAGGTATCAAGCCGGTAGTTCCTATAAGACAATCAGGTGCAGGGAAGGGAAGTTTACCTAAAGAAGAAGTCAAGGAAGAAGGATTATTCTCATCTGATATGCTTGCACAGTTAAATACCGTATTCAATAAGATGGAAAAGAATATTCTTTTAAAAGTGTATGTTAAAGATGATGATGTATCAAAAGAATTGCTTTCATACATGACCGAGCTTGGTAAACTTACAGACAAGATATCTGTTGAAGAGGTAAAAGATGAAGCAAAGGCGCCTGTTGTAGAAATACATAGAGACGGAGAGTTCAGCGGTTTAGCTTTCCACGGCGTTCCGGGAGGACATGAATTTACTTCATTTATTCTCGGTATATACAATGTATCAGGTCCGGGACAGGGATTAAGTGATGATATAAGAGAAAAGATACTAAAAATAAAGGATAAAGTGTCATTTAAGATTTTAGTATCACTCAGCTGTACAATGTGTCCCGACCTTGTTGTAGCGGTACAAAGAATTGCTTCTCTAAATCCGAATATTGATGCACAAGTTTATGATATAAATCATTTCGGGGATCTCAGAGAAAAATATCATGTAATGAGTGTGCCATGTTTGGTAATGAATGAAGACAAGGTATTCTTCGGTAAGAAGAGCATAGAAGAAGTCCTTGAGTATATAAACAATTAAACATTAAAACTATTGAATTAAGTAGGCTGAACAATGTTATAAAAGTGAAGTTTTGTAACGGTTCAGCCTTGCTTTTTATATGGAAAAGGTGATAAAATATTGAATGTCTGACAACGTAAATTGTAATATATTTCAAGGTCGGAGTCGTGGCTTATAAATATTGTTTATAAGCTTTTTAGCTCAAAATGAGGAGAAGAATAATGAAACTCAATCAAAGAAGTATTTTAGAAAATGCAGCAGCTTGGGAAAAACTCGGATACTCTCTACCAAAGTATGACAGAGAGCAGGTGAAAAAGAATACACTTGCAAATCCGAACTGGATACATTTCGGTGCAGGAAACATTTTCAGAGCATTTCAGGCAAATGTTTTAAACAATCTTTTAAATGAAAAGAAAACCGATATAGGTCTTATTGTTGCTGAAGGATTCGATTATGAAATAATAGATAAGGCATTCAAGTCATTTGACGATCTGACAATATATATGAAACTTTGCTGTAACGGAACGGTTGAGAAGAATATTGTAGGCTCGGTAGTGGAGTCTTTGAGAGTAGATCCCCAAAATGCGGACTATGAAACTTTAAAGGAGCTGTTTAGAAAGCCTTCACTTCAAATGGTAAGCTTTACCATAACTGAAAAAGGTTATGCGGTAGTTGACGGAAACGGAAACACTCTGGCAGGCATAGAGGCGGACTTTAAAGCAGGACCTGATAAGGCTACAAGCTACATGGGTAAGGTATGTGCCATGCTTTATGAGAGATTTAAGGCAGGTGCTATTCCTGTAGCTATGGTGAGTATGGATAACTGTTCACATAACGGTGACAAACTTAAGGCTGCTGTGGTAACATTTGCAAAGAACTGGTGTGATAATAATGTCTGTGATAAAGGCTTTTTAGCATATGTAGAAGATTCCGGTAAGGTAAGTTTCCCATGGTCTATGATTGACAAAATAACACCGAGACCTGCAGACTCAGTAATGGATATGCTTGTTAAAGACGGCATAGAGGATGTAGACTTTGTAAAGACCAGTAAGAATACATTTGTGGCACCTTTTGTAAATGCGGAAGAGGCGGAGTACCTTGTAATAGAGGACAGCTTCCCTAACGGCAGACCGAAGATTGAAGAAGGTGGAGTAATGTTTACAAAGCGTGAAGTTGTAGATATGGTGGAGAGAATGAAGGTATGTACCTGTCTTAATCCTCTTCATACTGCACTTGCAATATACGGTTGTCTCTTGGGATATGAAAAAATCAGTGATGAAATGAAAGACAGTGAGCTTACAAAACTTATAAAAACTATAGGATATAAAGAAGGACTTCATGTAGTTACAGATCCGGGAATCATCAATCCTAAAGATTTCATAGATACTGTAGTAGAAGTAAGACTTCCAAATCCGTTTATGCCTGATACACCGCAAAGAATTGCCTGTGATACATCGCAAAAGCTTGCAATAAGATTCGGTGAGACAATAAAGGCATATGAAAAGAGCGAAAACTTAAAAGTATCAGATCTGAAGCTTATACCTCTTGTATTTGCAGGTTGGGCAAGATATCTGATGGGAATAGACGACAATTTAAATAAATTTGAACTCAGTCCGGATCCTTTACTTGAAAAGGTGGTTCCGATGGTAGCAGATATAAAGATTGGAGACAGCAATGTACACTCAAAGCTTGAGAGGTTATTCAGTGACGCTTCCATATTCGGAGTAAACTTATATGAAGCAGGACTTGGAGAGCTTGCAGAAAAATACTTTGTTGAACTTATAGCAGGAAAGGGAGCTGTAAGGGAGACATTGAAGAAATATGTGGGATAATATCAGTAACTTTAGTTACTTTTATTGTATAGATATTATAGAAGGAGAAAACTATGCAAATGACTTGGCGCTGGTACGGAGAAGGAAATGACTCCGTTACCTTAAAGCAAATCAAGCAGATTCCGGGTGTTGAAGGCATTGTTTGGGCATTGCACAACAAGGCTGCCGGAGAAGTTTGGGAAGTGGCCGAAATCGAAGAAGTAAGAAAGCAACTGGAACCATATGGTTTCAATATGGATGTGGTTGAATCTGTAAACGTTCATGATGACATAAAGATAGGTTTACCTACAAGAGATGCGCTTATAGAGAATTATAAAACAACTCTAAGAAATCTTGCAAAATTCGGTGTAAAGGTTGTATGTTACAACTTTATGCCTGTATTTGACTGGACCAGAACTGATTTACATCATGAGTTGCCTGACGGATCAAATGCACTTTTTTATGAAAAGAAAGTTATCAGAGAAGATCCTATTGAGATGGCAAAATATATAATAGAAGGATCAAAGGGATATACAATGCCGGGTTGGGAACCTGAAAGACTCGAGCATCTGAAGGAACTTTTCGAGGCATATAAGCCTGTTACGAAGGAAAAACTTTGGGAGAACTTACAGTATTTCCTTGAGGCGATAATGCCTACTTGTGAGGAATGTAATATCAAGATGGCTATTCACCAGGACGATCCGCCATGGGATATTTTCGGACTTCCAAGACTTTTGGTTGATGAAGTTGCAATTGACAAGTTTTTAAAGCTTGTAGACAATCCTTATTCAGGACTTACACTTTGTTCAGGTTCACTTGGTGCAAATGAGAAAAACAGAGTTGCAGACATAGTCAGAAAGCACTGTGACAGAATCTACTTTGCACATATAAGAAATGTAAAGCACTATGAAGGAGGAGATTTCTCGGAAGTTTCACATAGAGACTGTGACGGAGATGTGGGTATCCTTGATATTATAAAGGCTTATCACGACTGTGGATATACAGGATATATTCGTCCTGACCACGGAAGACATATCTGGGATGAGAAGTGTAGACCGGGATACGGTTTGTATGACAGAGCACTTGGTGTAATGTATATACTCGGTGTATGGGATGCACTTGAAAAGTTTGATAGAAAATAATAAAAAAACAGTATAATAAGATTTTTTTAGGGAGGATGTATATCCTTCCTTTTTTGTTTAAACAATTAAAAAAACTAACAACATAGATTATTTGTGTTGATTAAAATATATAATTTTATATACTGTTTTTGGGGTGTAAGAATTTTGTAATCTTTTAGAAAGATGATTTACATTGAATTATTTTAGTAACGGTGGTATCATCCTATTGTTTAGTTAAGAAAGTTTTAATAAAAAATGGAGGGATATATGAAACGTGTATTAACAACATTAGCATTAGGATTTGGATTGACAGTAGGTGCTGTATTTGCAGCAAATGCAGCTCCGTCAGTAGTAATAACACCGGGTGCTCATACAGTTGTGGCAACATCATCTGTAGCAACACCTTCAGTACCTAGAGCAACAGGCTCAAATTCACATGGACATGGCGGTTCTTCAGGCGGCGGTTCAGGATCAGGTTCAACATACAGATCAAGAAGTGCAGTTCAGAGTTCTTCAGCAGGAACATGGCAGAAGGATGCTAAGGGCTGGTGGTTAAGCTATGGTGCAGGCAACTATGCAAAGAACACTTGGGTAAATAAAGACGGTAAGTGGTATTACTTTGATGCAGAGGGATATATGCTTACATCATGGAGATTTATCAATAACAACTGGTACTATATGCATGATGACGGTCATATGAACATCGGATGGCTTTTGACAGAGAATACACATAAGTGGTATTACTTTGATGCTAACGGTGCTATGTGGTACAATGCAACAACTCCTGACGGATACTATGTAAATAACGACGGAGTTTATGTAGCAAAATAATTTAAAAAAGCTGATTAAGCGGATAGGTTGTTGCCTATCCGCTTTTTTTGAATTTGTAAATCGGCTTATCATAATTGCTATAGTCGAAGTAAATTGATGTAATAAGAACACAGACTTTACACTTGGAGTACACATTTTGAACATGATTTTAAGTGATAATACATTTAATAAACAACGAACCCCATTTTAGAAACGAGTTGCAATATGAAAAAGAATAAAAATAAAATGTGTGCATGGCTTATCACTATGGCACTTGGACTTGCAATAGTAGGTTGTTCAAATGCAAAGATGACAACCACAACAGAAACTACTGTGCAGCAGAGTGAGACTACAGCGGTAAATACTTCAAACAGTACAACGAAAGGTGCATATTCGGATGAAGATCTTAATACTTCATACTCGGATTCGGATACAAAGATAGAACTTAGCAACGGAAGTGCCGATATTACAGGTGACGGTGCTACATTTGAAAACGGAAATATAAAGATTACAAAAGCCGGTACATATGTACTGAGTGGTGAATTTGACGGACAGATAATTACAGAAGTGGGAGATGAAGATGTTGTACACCTGGTATTTAACGGTGTAAATATTACAAATACAAAGTCGGCAGCTATCAATGCGGCTACAGGAAAGAAAGTTGTAATAACACTTGTAGATGGAACTACCAATACCTTAAGCGACGGCACAAGTTATGAGTATGCTGACGGTGAGGATGAACCTGATGCAACACTTTTTGTAAAGAATAATTTAACTATAAACGGAACCGGCAGCTTAAATATTGATTCAAATTATGCTACAGCGATAAAGGCAAAGGATAACCTTATTATACTGGACAGCAAGATAAATATTGATTCTGTAGGTAAAGCGATAAAGGGAAAAGATTCTGTAACTGTAGAAAATGCAAATATAACTATAAATGCTGAAGATGATGGTATAACTACAGACGGTGCAATGGTAATAAACAGCGGAAATATAAATATAGAAAAGTCTGGAGAAGGTCTTGAAGGCGTCAGCATTGATATAAACGGCGGAAATATAGATATTACTGCTAGTGATGACGGTATAAATGCAAGAGGTCTTATCGATGACAGTGCTACGGATGCACAGAAGGAAGCATATGGTGAGGAAAATCAGGCCGATACATATCTTAGAATCACAGGCGGAGTTGTAAATGTAAATGCAAGTGCCGACGGAATAGATTCAAACGGTCAGGTATATATTGACGGCGGAACAGTAATTGTATCAGGTGCAACTTCAGGTCTGGATGTGGCACTTGACTATAACGGAAAGGCCGTTATCACAGGAGGAACATTTGTAAGTACAGGTGTGCAGGAGATGGCACAGACATTTGACAGCAGTTCCACACAAAACTTTATAACCGTATACTATGACAGTACGGTTGCAGCAGGTACTGAGATAAAAGTAACCGATAAAGACGGCAACACAGTATTAAGCTATAATGCGGATAAAGAGTTCACATTTGCGGTTATATCTTCAGATAAGCTTTCTACAGGTGAAACATATACGGTAACTGCAGGAGGAAGTACTATAGGTGAGAGAAGTGCAGGTGGACCGGGCGGTCCTAACGGAAACGGAGGTCCGGGAGGAAATCCTCCTACAGGACAGCCGCCGCAAAAGTCTACAGACGCAAACGGAAATGAAATTGAAATGTCCGGACTTCCAAGCGGTGAGTCGTCACAAACGGAAAAAATTAAAAATATATTTGATAAATGCATATAAAATGATAAACTTAGATAGAGGGTTGGTTGCCCTCTATCTTTTGATTTAAGGAGATTTATGGAGATATACATGGCGCCTATGGAGGGTGTGACAAATTATGTTTTAAGAAAGGCGTATATAAAGCATTTTAGCGGAGTGGACAAATTCTTTACACCTTTTATTACACCGCATATGAAAAAAGGATTTTCAAAATCCGAATTGATGGAACTGAATTCAGAGTACAATAAGGGACAATATCTGATACCGCAAATACTTACAAACAGTGCAGAAGATTTTTTAAAGCTTGCAGATGAAATAGAGGAGATGGGTTATAGTGAATTTAATATAAATCTCGGCTGTCCGTCAGGCACTGTAACATCAAAGGGACGTGGCTCAGGTTTTTTACAGAACCCTGAAGCGTTAGACAGATTCTTTTATGAAATATTTGAAAAAAGTACGGATATAAAAATATCCGTAAAGACCAGAATAGGGTTTTGTGACTATGGTGAGTGGGATGCTTTGCTTAGTGTATATGAAAAGTATGATTTTAGTGAAATTATTATACATCCAAGATTAAGGAGCGATTTTTATAAAAATAATGTTTATATGCAGGCATTTACACAGGCTTGTAAAACTTTAAAAGTAAAAATTGTATACAACGGTGATATAAATACGCAAAAGGGATTTAAAACATTAAATGAAGAATTGAGAGTAAACGGAGTTGATACCGTAATGATAGGAAGAGGATTGGTAAGAAATCCTCTATTGCCGGAGGCTATAAAAACCGGTGCGGATATGACTGATTTAGAAAAGACGGTAGAGTTTTTGGATGATATAAAAGAAGAGTATTTGTCACTTGATTTTGGAGAAAGGAATACTTTATTTAAATTAAAGGAACTTTGGGGAATGGTATTAGCGGATAAAATATATGCCAAGGCCTTAAAGAAGATAAGGAAAGTCGATACAATAAATGAGTACAATAAGCATATAGAAGAACTCAAATAATATAACAATAAACATATCGTTATAAAAATTTAAGAAATTAGTTTATTCTAACTTGTTGCAACATAATAAGAAATACTATATACTTTATAAAGAGTCGGTAAAAATTTGATATATTTTTACCGACAATAAGACATTTGAGGAGGCAAATTATGGGAGCAACCTTTTTTGCGGCATTTGCAGCATTTGCGGTCGGTATTATTTGTTTTTCAGCGATTATTTACATTATCAGCGTTATAGGAATGTTCAAAGTTTTCGAAAAATGCGGATTGGAAGGATGGAAGGCAATAATTCCTTTATACAATGACTACGTTTTTTCGGAAAAAAGTTTGGGTACCTAAGTATGTACTGTATTTTTGGATTGCCGGTATTGTTAATTGGGTTATCGTTTCGCCTATAGCACATTCTGGAGGATTCATAGGTGTGCTGTTTTCTTTGGTAGGATTTATACTCTCGCTTTTCTTTATAGTTGTGAGAGGAAGATTCTGTTATTGGGTAGCAAAATCATTCGGATATGATGTCGGATTTGCAGTAGGATTGTTCTTTCTGCCGTTTGTATTCTACTTAATACTGGGTTTCGGAGATGCACAGTATCGTGGAAATGCATTCTTAGAGAGCGGATCACAGTACTAAAATATAAAATCAGGAAGGCTGGAGCCTTCCTTTTTTATGTCCATCCGCCGTCTATTGTGATAATCTGTCCTGTAATATAGTCCGACGTTGCTATTTTATATATAAGTCTTGCCACTTCACTCGGACTTCCGGCTCTGCCCATAGGGATTTCTTCAAAGATCGCATCCAATTCATCTTTTTCAAATACCTTGTTCATATCTGTATCTATAAATCCCGGAGATATAGCGTTTACTGAAATATTACTTGGAGCCAGTTCTTTTGCCAATGCTTTTGTAAATGAATTGATACCTCCTTTTGATGCGGAGTAGGCAACCTCCATAGATGCACCTATATTTCCCCAGACAGAAGATATATTTATTATATGACCGCTTTGTTTTTTTAACATTTCGGGAATAATATATTTTGACATCAGAAATGCAGATGTAAGATTGGTATTAAGTACTTTATTCCAATCATCAAACGACATATCCTGAAGCAGTCCGATATAGGATATACCTGCATTGTTTATAAGGATATCTGTTTGCCCGATTATTTTTACAGAATCCGATATGAAATCTTTTACAGAGTCTTCATTTGTAACATCACAAAGATCTATATAGCAGGAAACACCTTCGTTTTCAATAAGTTGCTTTGTCTTTTGTAAGCCTTTAAGGTCAGATTTTGCACATATGATAATATTATGTTTGTTCTTTGCAAATTCAATTGCAACGGATCTTCCGATACCTCTTGAAGCGCCGGTTATAAGTATATTCATTCTTACCTCCTTTTAAAATCATTATAGTTTAAATATACTTAAATAAAAAGCTGTAGTTTGTACCGCAAAAACTGCTGTTCATACCTTTTATGTATGTATCGTAAATAAGCTGATATAATGGCAATCGTTAGAGAAATCAGATGAACAGAGTGATATAGGAGTTCCATCCGATTATAGAGTGATAAAAAAAGTGATATAGGATTAAAGAGGATATAGGAACCCCGTAAAAAAGCTGTCGTTATGGCGGCTTTTTTGTATTAAAATATAAATAATAATTAAACTGTCGTTTATACCTTAAAAACTGCTGTTTATACTTTTTTTATTAAAAAGAATATTTTAATGATATAATCATAATCGTCAAAGCTAAGGAATGTTTGAGGAATCAAACTTTCGGTAATATCAATGTGTAAGTTTTAGAGTGATTGTTACAGTGATATAGTGAAGACAGTGATGTTGGGAGTGTTTTAACGGTGATTAAGGAGTTTGTTATATAGTTAGAGCGTATAACAAGGTTGGAGTGATTTTTAGAGTGATATTTACAAAGGTTTAGAGTGATAAAATGTTAGAGTAAGGTAAAAGGTATGGTGAAGCAAGACGCCATACCTTTTATTTTAATTTTATTATAAGTATATTGTAATAACCGAGATGGAATATACAGACTATAAATGATATAATAAAGGCATCAGATATGGTGAAGGAGAAAATTAAAGGTAAAAATGGAGATGGGTTATGAGAAAGGTGTTATGTAATATATGCAGTACAATATGGGGAGCTTGTGCCGTAGTATTGCTCCTATGCTACACTACAAAGCTGTTTGTACTTGATGAAAAGTATAAAGTGTTGTTAAATTTGATTCAGTGCTTGGGAATGCTTGGTAACACAGTGCTTTCAGAACGTTGTAAAGACTCTAAGAATAAGCGTATTTTGAGGATATCACTTATAATTTTACTAAGTTTTTCAACACTGTTTACTTTTTATATATTTATTACAACATCATAGTCAGTTGTCTTAAAAGTTGAAAAAGGTTGCCATATATCACACTTATGTGATTTTATGGCAACCTTTTTATTTGGATAAAAGTTCTTTTTCGCGTCTTCTTATATCGAGTTCATCATCGACTAAATCCTGCAAAGATATATTGTCGACAACATTGTTGATGGCATCCTCCACCTTTTTGAAAAGATTTTGTGTCACACAAAAATCGGAATGTACACAATTGCCGTTGCCGTCAAGGCAGTCAACCGGAGAGAGTGAGCCTTCGGTCAATCTTAATATTTCACCTACAGTATATTCTTTGACAGGTTTTATAAGTAAGTATCCGCCTTGAGCGCCACGGATACTTTTTACAAGTTTTGCTTTTGAAAGTATGGAGACTATCTGCTCCAAGTACTTTTCCGAAATACCGTATGATTTTGAAACTTGATTTATCTTGGTGGGTGTTTCAGAGTTTATTGCAAACTCCACCATCATTTTCAGTGCATATCTACCTCTAGTAGAAATTTTCATTTGAATCCTCTTTTCTATATAAACCGTTATTGATACACCGGCTTTTGTTCAATGTCTAGTATCTGACTAGGAATTGACATTATCATATCAAATATAGAAATAAATGTAAACAATATAGCTGATATAATTAAAATATGTTATAATGAAGACTTTAAGAGAGTATATATGATTATCTTATATGGAAAGGAAAAAGATGGAGAAGAATAATCATTTTTTAGATAACGCAGGGGCTATTTTTGACGGTATGAACAATTTTCTTACAACAAAGACAGTTGTGGGAGAGCCTATTGTTTTAGGTGATACTACAATAATACCGTTGGTTGATGTAAGCTGCGGTATGGCGGCAGGTACATTTGACAATACTTCAAAATCAAACGGCGGAGGAGGAATGAGCGCCAAACTTTCACCTACCGCAATGCTTATAATACAGGACGGCAGGACAAAGGTTGTAAATATAAAAAATCAGGATGCAATCAGCAAGATACTTGATATGGTTCCGGATCTTATAAATAAGATAACCAACAAGTCCGATGTAGATAAGGAAGCCACAAAAAAAGCGGAAACCATGTTAAATGAAAGTGAAAGTAAATATATTGATTGACATAGAGTATATCTTTAGTGTATACTAAGACAGTATGCCGCTCAATGTTGGTTTCAAGCTTGATTTTAAGCACCAATTTTGGCGAGT
>CAUQKD010000034.1:0-14820 GCA_963518365.1 uncultured Lachnoanaerobaculum sp.
TTTATGGTGGTGCGATGATCATTGAAAAAATTATAAACAACAATATTGTCTTGACCCATGACCATAAGAACAGAGAAGTAATTGCCATGGGTAAGGGCATAGGTTTCGGCAGGCGAAAGGGCGATACGGTATCACAGTCGGAGATTGAAAAAGTTTTTCGTATAAAGGAAAATGAAACACTTTTAAAGTTTCAGGACATGATTGCCGATATACCTATGGAAAGGTTGATACTGACTGATGATGTTATATCCTATGCTATAAATGTTGAAAATTTGAAGCTGAGTCAAAACATCTATCTTACATTGGTCGACCATATCAACTTTGCTATTGAAAGATTTAAAGAAGGTATGACTCCCGAAAACGCTCTGATGTGGGAAATTAAGAGATTTTATCCGCAGGAATATGCGCTGGGGCTCTATACGCTGAGGCTGATACATGACAGAATGGGACTTTTGCTTCCCGACTCGGAGGCGGGCTTTATTGCACTTCACTTTGTCAATGCACAGTACAGCACACATATGAAAGAGACCCTAAGCCTTCCGCATCTTATGCGAGATATAATGGACATTGTAATGAGTGAATTGAATGTAAACTTAAATGAAAATTCCATTCACTATGAAAGATTTGTAACCCATATAAAGTTTCTTATTCAAAGGCTGTATCACAATGAGATGCTTTCGGATGAGGACACAATTTTTGAAGATATGATGAAGGAAAAGTACCCTCGCGAGTTTGAATGCGGAAAGCGAATTGCAAAATATATAGAACATGAGACAAAATCAGGTATAACCCGAATGGAAATGACCTATCTTGCAATTCATATAAAAAGGGTAACTATGTCGGAGGAGTAAATATGTTCGGGTTTTTTAAGAAGAAAAAAGACACACTTTTAAGCCCTATGGCCGGAAAAAGTATATCTATAAAGGAAGTCCCTGATGAGACGTTTTCATCGGAGATGCTTGGAAAGGGAGTTGCAATAATACCAAGTGACGGTCTTGTCACCTCTCCTGTTAGCGGTACGGTAAGTATGATCTTTGAAACCTTGCATGCCGTCAGCATAATAGCCGATACCGGCGAGGAAGTGCTTATACATGTCGGACTTGATACCGTAAAGATGAACGGCGAAGGATTTGAAGCCTTTGTAGCGGTAGGTGATCTCGTAAAAGCAAAAGACCCTCTTTTAAAAGCAGATTTGAATAAAATAAAAGAAGCGGGATTTAACCCTGTCACAGTTATGATTATTTGCAACAGTGACAACTACAAATCCGTTGAGAGTGTCACAGATATACCTGTGACAAATGACAGTGAAATCTTGGTAGTAATACCATAATAAACTTTTCTCTTTGAACGGCCGACAAAGAGAACACAAAATAAGGAGAAATTTATGAAGTATTTACAACGACTTGGGAAGTCTTTGATGCTTCCTGTAGCCTGCCTTCCTGTGGCGGCTATTTTGATGGGTATCGGTTATTGGATTGACCCTACAGGCTGGGGCAGCAATAATATAGCTGCTGCTTTCCTGTTAAAAGCAGGCAGCGCCATCATTGACAACATGGCGATTCTCTTTGCAATAGGCGTTGCGGTAGGTATGAGTGATGACGGAGACGGTGCCGCGGCACTTGCAGGACTTGTTTCATGGCTGGTTGTTACAACTCTTTTGTCAAAGGGTTCCGTAGCAATGTTTATGGGAGTTGAGGCTGATGCCGTACCTGCGGCTTTCGGTAAAACTCAGACCCAGTTTATCGGAATTATCTGCGGTCTTATAGGTGCCATTTGCTACAATAAGTTTAAAACTACAAAGCTGCCTGACGCTCTGTCATTCTTTAGCAGTAAGAGATGTGTAGCTATTGTTACAGCAGGATTTTCACTTATTGCATCACTTATACTGTTCTTTGTTTGGCCTGTTGTTTACGGTGCTTTGGTAAGCTTCGGCGAAGCTATTATGAGTACCGGCGCCCTGGGTGCAGGAATCTACGGATTCTTTAACAGACTTTTGATTCCGTTCGGTCTTCACCACGCACTCAACTCCGTATTCTGGTTTGATGTGGCAGGTATCAATGATATCGGCAAATTCTGGGGAAGTGCTGAAGGCGGTGTGCTCGGACAGACAGGTATGTATATGTCTGGATTTTTCCCTGTAATGATGTTCGGACTTCCGGGTGCCGCACTTGCTATGTATCATACAGCTAAGGATTCCAAGAAAAAGGCGGCTTACGGTCTTTTACTTGCTGCCGCTCTGTCTTCATTCTTTACAGGTGTTACAGAGCCGCTTGAGTTTGCATTTATGTTCCTTGCGCCGGTACTCTATGTTATTCATGCACTGCTCACAGGTATTTCTCTTGCAGTTGTAGCATTACTTCCTATCAGAGCCGGATTTAACTTCAGTGCAGGTCTTGTAGACTGGGTACTCAGCTTTAAAGCTCCGTTTGCACAAAATCCGATACTCTTAATACCTATAGGCATTGTTTACGGCGTAATATACTACTCGATATTCCGTTTTGTTATCACCAAGTTTAACTTAAAGACTCCGGGTAGAGAAGATGACGAGGAAGAGGAAAAGAAAGCGGTGCTTTCAAATGATGACTATACCACTGTTGCAGGTATCATACTTGAAGGTGTAGGCGGTCCCGAGAATCTGACATCTATTGACAACTGTATCACAAGACTTCGCCTTGAAATCAAGGACTACACAAAGGTGGATGAAAAGAAGATAAAATCCGCAGGTGTTGCAGGTGTTATCAGACCTTCAAAGACTTCAGTACAGGTTATTATCGGTACAAAGGTTCAATTCGTAGCCGACGAGTTTAAAAAGCTTGCAAAAAATAAATAATACATAACAAACGGCTGTCGCTTTAATATAGAATCATAGCGACAGCCGTTTTAATTTATATTTATTTTATTTTGCAGATAATGCAGCCATTGTGATGTAGTTGTATGGCTGATTGAAATGTGGAAGGAAGAAAATATCAAGCAGCTTAAGCTTGTCTATAGTCACCTTCTCCTGTATTGCAAGTGAGAACATATGTATACCCATTGACATATCATATGTTGATGCCATCTGCGCACCTACTATCACTCTTGTCTTTGCATCATATACTATCTTAAGCTTTACCTTCGGATTGGTTGTTTCAATGAATGTTGCCTTTTGCAAATCTTCATATGAAGTTGAAAGTACATCCATACCGAGCTGCTTTGCCTTTTGCTCGCTTAGACCTGTGGATACAAGCTTCAAGTCATAGATTGAGATGGCGTTTGAACCCTGAACACCTATAGTCTCAAGCTTTTTGCCGCAGGCATTGTATGCCGCTATAAGACCTGAACGTACGGCGTTGGTTGCAAGTGCAATATATGACTTCTCTCCTGTGGCATTGAACTGTACGGTTGCACAGTCACCTATTGCGTATACATCCTTTATACTTGTCTGCTGAGTAGCGTCCACTATATATGCACCGTTTGGCATTGTTTCGAGGCGACCCTTTCCAAGTTCGGTATTCGGTCTGAATCCGATAGCAAGTATTACCATATCACACTGATATTCATTCTTATCTGTGACAATTGCCTCTACTTTGCCGTTACCCTTGATTTCCTTTACGGTCTCACCGAAAGCAAGCTCTATTCCGTGCTCACTAAGGTTCTTATCCATCATTGCACTGAACTCGGTATCATAATAGCTTGAAAGTGAAGTCTTTGCTATATCCACTAAAATCACTTTCTTATGATGTCTTTCAAACGCCTCTGCAAGCTCCACTCCGATATAACCGGCACCTACTACGGCGATTGTCTTTATATCAGGATTTTCAAGCTTCTTTATTACCTCTTCGGCATTTTGGAAAAGCTTCACCAGCTGAACATTCTCCAAATCCCTGCCCGGTATAGGAGGTACTATAGGAAGTGAACCTGTAGCAAGTATCAACTTGTCGTAGCTTTCTTCCACCTCTTTACCGTCTTCCAATGTCGCAATGACAACCTTCTTATCAAAGTCGATATTTTCAACCTTGCTGTTCATATTTACCTTTGCGCCCTGTGACTCAAGCTTTTCCTTGTTTGAATAGAAAAGTCCGTCAGGTTTTGATATCTGTCCGCCTATCCAAAGTGCCATACCGCAGCCCAAGAAGCTGATATTTGAGTTCTGATCAAATACTACCACCTCATCTCCCTCGTTAAAACCTGTAATCGTATTGATTGCACAGGTACCGGCGTGGTTTGCTCCAACTACTACTATTTTGCTCATATTTCCTCCAAAATATATTTAATAATTATTTTTGACTTACTTATACAGCCTTTTTAAAATCTAATTGTATTCTATTGGATTGTACTATGTTTTATCTTTTAAAACAAGTCTTTTGAGATGTATACATTTAAATTTTTTAAAATATAATAATAAAAAGCCGTTACAAAAGAATTTTAATCTTTGTAACGGCTTTTCTTTCTATAAGCTACCGAATAATACAGGGAGTCCCAAGCTTATCATCGGTATAAATGTTATAAGTAAAAGTGTGATTATCATGCAAAGATAGAAAGGCAATGTCGCCTTTACCACCTTTTCCATAGGCAGTTTTGCTACGGCGGAACCGATAAAGAGTACTCCTCCGACAGGAGGTGTAAGAAGTCCGATACCGCAGTTTAATATTACCATTATACCGAACTGTATCGGTCCGATTCCTATAGAGTTTGCTATCGGAAGAAGTATAGGTGTGGCAATAAGTATAATCGGTGCCATATCCATTATACATCCGAGTATAAGCAAGATAAGGTTAAGTAAAAGTGCCAAAATTATAGGATTACTTGTAAATCCTGTGATTGCACTTGCAGCCATATCCGGCACATGCAGTGTTGTAAGGCAATATCCGAAAATACTTGATGTTGAGATAAGGATAAGTACGATTGACAATGTATTTACACATTCATCAAGAGTCTTCCATACGCCCTTCCAGTCAAGTCCCTTGTATATGAATACACTGACAATAAGACTATAGATAACTGCAATAGCTGCCGACTCCGTAGCTGTGAACACACCGCCTACTACACCTACTACTACTATAAGCACTGCCGCCAATGCCCAGAATGATACGCTAAGCTGCTTTAAAAGTACCTTCATCGAGAACTTGTCACCCTTAGGGTAATTCCTTCTGACAGATATAATATATGATCCGATCATAAGTGATACCGCAAGCAATGCACCCGGTATATATCCTGCAAGGAATAAGCTTCCTACAGATACTCCGCCTGCTGTAGTCGCATAGATTACCATGTTATGTGACGGCGGTACCAAAAGTCCCTCACATGATGATGTGATTGTTACAGCTGTTGAAAAATCCGCGTCATATCCCTGGTCCACCATCATAGGTATAAGTATTGAACCTAAGGAAGCCGTATCAGCCGAAGCCGAACCTGAGATACCTCCGAAGAAATATGAAGCTACGATATTTACCATTGCCATACCGCCACGCATCCAGCCTACACAGGCATTTGCCAGTGCAATAAGTTTTTCCGAAATTCCGCCGCTGCCCATCAAGCAACCCATTGTGATAAAGAAAGGTACCGCCATAAGTGAAAATGATGATATACCCTTAACCATCTGCTGACATATGGTAGATAAAGGCTGGCCTTGGGACAAAAGGCAAAGCAGTGATGAAAGTGCCACCGCGTAAGCAATCGGGAAGCGTAAAAATATCATTACAAAAAAGCTGATAAGCAATATGGCTATTGCAACTCCTGTACTCATGCCTTCACCTCCTGTGCATCTTCGTTCAAACAAAGAGCCTTGAAATGATTATAAAGTGCCTCAAGCTCAAATATAACCATAGCAACTCCCGCTAAAGGTATCGGAAAATACTGCCAAAACTTTGAAAGTCCCGGCATACTTACATATGTACCCTTTGCACCTATCTTTGTTGCGTAGCTCCATCCTACAACTATCATAACTATTGCAAGTATAAGTACCGCCACATCTGATAATATATCCAAGAATCTTACGACCTTCTTCGGCAAGTATGTGTCAAATGCGGTCATTCTGATATGTGCGCCTCTTCTTATAGCAAGTGCTGCAGAAAGCACCGCCATATATGCCATGAATGTAAGCACTATCTCCTCACTCCAGGCAGGGTCCGGTATAAATGAGATATACCTTCCCGCAACCGACATGGTCGTGATAGCTATATCTCCGATCAATAAAATTTTACATAGGAACAGAACAAACTTATATACCGCATCATATGCAGGTTTCATTCTGTCCACAGCCTTAAAAAAATCCGACATTTCTACCTCTATTCTGTCAACAAGCCTCAAGGGAAAGTCCCAAGAGGCGGTTTATTATTTATCCAAATCAAGTATCTTCTGATAAAGTTCTTTTTGATCTGCGGTATATTTTTCTACAACTCCCTTTGTTGCCTCTCTCCAAGGTGTTTTGTCGTCTACCTCTACAACATTTACCTTATTTGCCTTAAGGTCTTCCAATACCTTGTCCTCAGCCTTTTGTGCGATATCTCTGTTTACCTCTCCTACATACTTTCCGGCTTCAACCAAGATATCCTGCTGCTCCTTTGTAAGCTTATCCCAAGCCTTATCTGTGATAACTACCTGGAACGCTCCGAGAGTATGTCCGTCAAGTATGATATTAGGTGCAACCTCAGGGAAGGCGTTTGACTTATAGTTTGTTATAGGCTGCTCCGCACCGTCTACAACACCTGTCTGAAGTGCAGAGTAAAGCTCGTTGAATGCAACTACTGTAGGTGATGCTCCGAGGCCCTCAACCATACCGTTCATAATAGGATCGTTTGACACTCTAAGTTTCATTCCCTTAAGATCTTCCACCTTTGTCACAGGATTCTTTGTGAAGAAATGTCTGAATCCCTCTTCTCCGTAGTACAGACTCCTAATACCGAGGTTAAGATCCGATGTTTCCTGTAAAAACTCCTTTGAAAGGTCACTGTCTACAAACTTCCAAAAATGCTCTCTTGAGTTGAAAGTATAAGGCATTGAAAGAAGTGAAGCCTTCTTTGCGCCGTAACTTGTAAGAGCAAATGCTGATATTCTTGACATATCTACAGTACCTGTTCCTCCAAGCATTCCGTCAAGTACATCGTTTTCCGAACCGAGCACACCGCTTGCCTGTATATCGATGTGAATCTTTCCTCCTGAAAGCTCTTCAACCTTTTCTTTGAATGCGGTTCCGCTCTGTCCTACGATTGTATCAAGCGGGTTTACCTCCGCATACACCAAAGTTACCTCAGCTCCGTCAGACTTACTGTCTGCCTTGCCGTCAGCCTTTGCATCTGTGCTCTCACCTGCAGCCGCAGCCGTTGTGGAAGTCATCTCAGGACTCTTCATAGAACATCCTGCAAGTGCCGATACCGTTAATGTAGCCAATGCCATTGCTAAAAATTTCTTTTTCATATTTCCTCCGAAAATAAATACTAAGGCCAACTCTCATAGCCTCAAAACCTTATGTGTCCATTCTATATTTAAGGAAATATTCTTTAAATAGTAATATTTTAATAAAACAAGTAAATTTTTAACCTAACCGTTATGCTTGCTTCTGTACTCCGAAGGACTCATCCCGACAGACCTTTTAAACACCTTTGTGAAATAATTTGAATCAGCATAACCTACACTTTTTCCGACCTCTTTTATGTTAAAACTTACATCCTTTAGCAGTAACTTTGCTCTGTCCATCCTAATCTTAGTCAGGTAATTGATAAAGTTGTCATCAAATAGTTGCTTAAATACCTTGGAAAAATATACATCCGAATAACCCAGTATACCTGCAACATCTTTTGCACTTATATCCTTTTTATAGTTCCTGTCAATATAATCTTTTATTACATCCTTTTGTGAATGTACAATACTGTCCGTTTTTTGCATACTTCTTACATTTTCTATTGCAGTATTTATAAGTTCACAGAGTTTTTCCTCCTTCCATGGCTTTAAGAGGTAGTCAAACGCCTTGATATGCATTGCTTCAATTGCGTAGTCAAACCTGTCATATGCCGTTATAAATATGATAATACACTCCTTATTTTTTTCTTTTATATATTTTGCAAGTTCAATACCGTTCATTCCCGGCATTTCAATATCTAAAAGCGCTATATCAGGTTTCACTTCGTCACATATCTGTGATGCCTTCCTGCCGTTACCGGCAGTAAAAATCTCAAGTTCATCTACAAAATGTTTTTTTACAGTCTTTTCAAGGACTTTAAGTTCCAAATTTTCATCATCCGCTATCAATAAATTCATATCCCCTCCACGATCAAATATTTACACCTGAGGTATCAAAAAATAAACTACAGTCATCTTGCCTTCTTTAGAATAAATCCTCAAATCTCCGGTCTTGTAAATATTTTTGATACGCTTGTATATGTTTCCAAATCCTATACCTATCTTGGCAGTGGATCTTTTTTTCATAAAATCTCGAAGTTCAGACAGCCTCTCGCCGCTCATACCTACTCCCGTATCGGCAACCGTTATATGCAGCATTTCATCCTTTTCCCACACTCTTATTACAACCCTGCCGCCCTTTTCCTTTTTTGAAATACCGTGCACTATAGCATTCTCGACTATAGGTTGCAAAGAAAACGAAGGAATGTAAACTTTATCATCCTCCACCTTTGAAACTATCTCATATGATACCCTGTCGCCGAAACGCATCTTTTGTATATACATATAATCATTTACTATACTGAGTTCTCTCTCAAGGCTCACCTGCTTTTCGTCAGTCTTTAAGCTGTAACGAAAGATATTTCCTAAAGCTCTTATCATATCCTCAGTATCCTTTGCATCTTCAAGATTTGCCGATGCAGCTATTATATTCAGTGTATTGAATAAAAAATGTGGATTTATCTGACTTTTCAGTAAATCAAACCTTGCTTCATTCAATCTCTTTTCCATCTTCATCTTCTCCATGGCTTCCTTATGGAGAAGCTCTGAAAGCTCGTATCTTTCCTCAAGACTTGTGATATATCCTGCCGTGGCATGCTTCATCTTATTGAAAGCATTGACCAAATCTCCCATTTCATCCTTATTTTTAACATCAATATCCTTGTCACAAAACCTGTTCTTTGCTATATTCTTCGATACTTCCACCATTTTGTTTATAGGCGAGAGTATCAACGCCTGCAATCTGATTGCCATATATATTATCCACACTATGATGGGTAACAACACAATACCTATTATAAAGGGTAGTCTTTTAAAGAATTTTTCCTGCTTTTGATAGATTTCATTGTTCTCACTTAATGTAATATCCATCAACCTTTCGCCGTATTCTATCAGATAGTCCTGCATCTCATATATATCATAGACCTTTTCTATAAAATCCTTCGCATCATAGTCGGAGTCTATAATCTCCTGCCTTTTATCGGCATACACCGGGTAGCTGTTTTTTATACTCCAAACTCTTGCATATCTCTCGGTATCCATATATCTTAGGTCAAGCGGAAGCTTATCCACTATCTCATCCGTTCTCTCAAAGCTCTTTAAAAGCTCTTCTTTTTTGTCTCTGTTCTTTATATAGTAAGCAAACTGCGCTTTTTCGTTGGTCAAAGCATCCTGAAGCTCATAGCAAACAGAGATCTCTCTAAGTATCTCTCCGAAACCTGAAGATGTATATTCAACCACAAAAAAGTCAAAGCATATATCCACAATAAGTGCCGATATTACAGCAACTATGAAAATACCTATTTTATATTTTATAGATTGATTAAAAAATTTACTTTTCATATCCTACCGTCCTAAAGGTTGTATAAGAAAAGGATACTACAGAAAAATAAATTCTTCTACAGTATCCTAAAATATGGCTATATCTCCAATATATTTGAAAGCAAAAATCCGAACAGAGTACTTCTTTGGTATCTGCAAAAATCTCTGTAAGAAACCTTATATCTTCTTCCCCACGATGAAATATAGAAAAATACATCTCCTACATCATCTTTGCAGTCATATATAGTCACATAGTGTGAGTACAACTTTACGGTATTGCCGGTATCTATATCAACGGCATCAACTCCGTCGGATTTCTTTAACAGACTTGGACCTATTCCAAGTATTATAGGTCTGTTGTTTTGCAGACTGAGCTTTACCTTGTGCAGTATATTAAGGCTGTGTCCCCATCTTGCTTTTATCTTTATATGGTTGTCTACAAAATACCTGTTTATACCTTTTGCCAGTGCAAAGCCTGTCAAACCTTTTATAAAGATATTATTCAATATATAAAAATATTTTTTATAAACGCTCAGTACAAATGAGATAAATGTATCCTTGCTTATCTCAGATTCGCTTTTATATTCCGTTCTGAAAAAGCAAAGCAAAAAATTGCATACTGCCACTATACCACAGCCGTACTCCGATATATCCTTATACCCGAGAGGCAAAAACCATGCTTGATTTCCACCTGTATAAGAGGTGTTTTTATCTTTTATAATAAGGTCTTCTTCCATATGCTTACATACTGTGTGAGGCAAATGAGGCGTCTCCTTCCCAAAGTACCACTTTGCTGTCTTTCATGCTCTGTTTTACATCTATAAGTCTTTGATTGGAGCTTCCTCTGAATCTGAGCGTGATATCATGAAGTTCTTCCACAAACTTTCCGTCAACTATCACATCGGTAGCGTTTAAAATTTCCGGAGTCGCCTCACAATATGCTCTACCTCCCGGTATCAAATCCACATCGAATGTATAACCCGAGTATATCCAAAGGCTCTTATTCGGAAATCTTTTTTTAAACTCTCTTATCAACGGCAAAATACCTCTTTGATTGACTTTTTCCATAGGTTCGCCGCCCAATATGGTCATTCCCGATATATAATCAGGCTCTATCGAAGCCATTATCTGCTCGATCGTTTCATCACTGAATACTTCACCGTATTTAAAATCCCAGGCCACCTCATTAAAGCAACCTTTGCAGGCATGTGTACAGCCTGATACAAAGAGCGATGTTCTCACTCCCGGACCGTTGGCTATATCATCGTATTTTATATTTGCGTAATTCATTATAAAATCTCTGCCATCTCCAAAAGAAGCTTCTTTGAGTCATCAAAGCTAAGGCAAGGGTCTGTGATGGACTTTCCGTATATATGCTCTTCTATCTTTTGATTTCCTTCTTCGATATAGCTTTCAATCATTACACCCTTTACAAAGTTTCCGATCTCATCCGAATATCTCATTGAGTGTAACACTTCTTTTACAATACGAACCTGCTCTTTGTACTTCTTATTTGAGTTTGAGTGATTTGCATCCACTATAACCGCCGGATTTACAATATCTCTCTCCAAGTACAAATCATGTAACAGTTTCAAATCCTCATAGTGATAGTTCGGAAGGCACTGTCCGTGCTTGTTTACTGCACCTCTAAGTATCGCGTGAGCAAGCGGATTGCCGTCAGTCTTTATTTCATAGTTTCTGTAGATAAACTCATGTGACTGCTGTGCCGCATATATTGCATTGAGCATTACCGACATATCACCGCTTGTAGGATTCTTCATACCTACAGGAACCTCCGCACCTGAAGATGTAAGTCTGTGCTGCTGATTCTCCACAGATCTTGCACCTACGGCAATGTAGCTTAATACATCGTCAAGGTATCCGAGGTTATCAGGATAAAGCATCTCATCCGCTGTAAACATTCCTGTCTCTTCCACCACTCTAAGGTGCATCTTTCTTATAGCCACAAGTCCTTCGTGTACATTAGGCTTTTTCTCAGGGTCCGGCTGATGCAAAAGTCCCTTATATCCGTCACCGTTTGTTCTCGGCTTATTTGTATACACTCTCGGTATAACTATTATCTTATCCTTTATCTCATCCGCTACCTTTGCCAGTCTTGTAACATAGTCAAGTACCGAATCTTCATTGTCTGCAGAGCAAGGTCCTATAACCGCCAGGAACTTGTCACTCTTTCCTGTGAAAACATCTGCAATAGCCTTGTCAAAATCTTTCTTTTTTTCCTTTAAATCCTCTCTTAAAGAATATTTTGCTATTATTTCCTCAGGACTTGGCAGATTGCTGATATATTTTATTCCCATAACTTCCTCTTTCTATTAAATAGGTATTTTTATACCGATGCTTGATACACTCTACCAAGCAAGGTAGAATATCTGTAAGTTTAGGCCATATCAAAGTTAGTGACATGGCTGCAACATTTAAACAGTATATAGTAATAAGAAGAAATTATCAAGTCTTTATTGCTTTAAAGTGTTGAACTTTAAACTTGCAAAGTATAAGCTTGACCCTTTCTCATTACTTTGTTATACTTTTATGCAATTTATTAGATTAAAATATATTGAGGATAATAATATGAATTGTTATGAAGAACTTAAGGCCAGAGGACTTATCGCTCAGGTCACAAATGAAGAAGAAATAAGCAAAATGATAAATAACGGTGAGGCTACTTTCTATATAGGATTTGACCCTACAGCAGACAGCCTTCATGTAGGTCACTTTATGGCGCTTTGCCTGATGAAGAGACTTCAGATGGCAGGTAACAAGCCTATAGCTTTGGTCGGCGGCGGTACAGGTATGATCGGTGACCCTTCAGGAAGAACCGACCTTAGAAAGGTACTTACTATAGAAGATATAGACCACAACTGTGAATGCTTCAAAAGGCAGATGAGCAGATTTATAGAATTCGGCGAAAACAAAGCCAGAATGGTAAATAATGCCGATTGGCTCAGAGATCTCAACTACATGGACTTTATCCGTGATATCGGACCTCATTTTTCGGTCAACAACATGCTTAGAGCAAAGTGCTATGAAAATCGTATGGCAAACGGTCTTTCATTCCTTGAGTTTAACTATATGATACTTCAAAGCTATGACTTCTACAGACTTTTCCTTGACTACGGCTGCAATATGCAGTTCGGCGGTGACGACCAGTGGTCAAATATGCTCGGCGGTACCGAGCTTATCAGAAGAAAGCTTGGAAAAGATGCACATGCCATGACTATCACACTTTTACTGAACTCAGAGGGTAAGAAGATGGGTAAGACTGTAGGCGGTGCCGTTTGGCTTGACCCGAATAAGACTTCTCCGTTTGACTTTTACCAGTACTGGAGAAATCTTCCTGATGCAGATGTACTTACCTGCCTTAGAATGCTTACATTCCTTCCGCTTGAGCAGATAGAGGAAATGTCAAGCTGGGAAGGCGCAAAGCTTAATGAGGCTAAGGAAATTCTTGCAATGCATCTTACAGAGCTTGTACACGGCAAGGAAGAGGCCGAAAAAGCAAATGCCGCAAGCAAGTCTCTTTTTGTAGGCGGCGGAGATATGAGCAACGTTCCTACTTATGTTTTGCAGGATGAGGATTACAGAGACGGCACTATCGACCTTTCAGGTGTACTTGTAGTAAGCGGACTTTCAAAGACCAGATCCGAAGCCAGAAGAAATATCGAACAGGGCGGCGTATCTGTAGAAGGCGAAGTGATAAAAGACGTAAAGAAGACATTTACAAAAGATGATTTTGCAGGTGAGGGACTTCTTGTTAAGAGAGGCAAGAAAAACTTCTGTAAGGTAAAATCTGAATAAATTGTATTCATAAAGGGCCGAAAAAATAAAAACTTGGCCCCTACAAAATAAAAGGCTGCTACACCTAAGTGCAACAGCTTTTTTGATTTTATTACAGATGCAGTACTCTGTCCGCTATCTCCTGAGTTCTTCCCTGATTCCAGAACTGTGTTCCTATATATCCACAGGTTCTTCTTGCTACATTGAGCTTACTTTGATCAGTATTTCCGCATTTCGGGCATTTCCATACAAGCTTACCCGCATCTTTAACGATCTTAATCTCGCCGTCATATCCGCATTCCTGACAGTAATCGGACTTTGTATTAAGCTCCGCGTACATAATATTGTCATAGATAAATCCAAGAAGACTCATTACAGCCTCAAGGTTGTCCTGCATATTAGGTACCTCTACATAGCTGATAGCGCCGCCCGGTGAAAGCTTCTGGAATTCACTCTCAAACTTAAGCTTTGTAAACGCATCAATATCCTCAGCCACATGAACATGGTAGCTGTTTGTAATATAGTTCTTATCTGTGATACCTTCTATTATACCGAATCTCTTTTGAAGCGCCTTGGCAAACTTATAAGTTGTAGACTCAAGCGGTGTACCGTATGGAGAATAGTCTATATTCTCTAACTTCTTCCACTCGTTGCACTTGTCGTTCATTCTTTGCATAACGCTGAGTGCAAAAGGCTTTGCCGCATCATCAGTATGGCTCTTTCCTGTCATATACTTTACACACTCATAAAGTCCCGCATATCCGAGACTTATTGTAGAGTATCCGCCGTATAACAGTTTGTCTATAGTCTCACCCTTTTTTAATCTTCCAAGTGCTCCGTACTGCCAAAGTATCGGTGCCACATCTGAAGGTGTACCCTTTAATCTCTCATGTCTTGCTCTGAGCGCTCTGTGGCAAAGCTCAAGTCTCTCGTCAAAGATATTCCAGAACTTGGTAGTATCTCCGCCTGATGAAAGTGCAACATCTACAAGGTTGATTGTAACAACACCCTGATTGAATCTTCCGTAGTATTTCGGCTTGCCGTTCTCATCTACATATGGTGTCAAAAAGCTTCTGCATCCCATAGGTGTATAGCAATTTCCGTTGCCGTTTTTATCAACCTTGTACTCAAACATCTTCTTCTCTGAAACATAGTCAGGTACAAGTCTCTTTGCGGTACATTTTGCAGCAAGCTTTGTAAGGTGATAATATCTGCTTCCCGGACGAACATTGTCCTCCTCAAGTACATATATAAGCTTAGGGAAGGCAGGTGTTACCCACACACCGCTCTCATTTTTTACACCCTGATATCTCTGTCTTATCATCTCTT
>CAUQKD010000035.1:0-14814 GCA_963518365.1 uncultured Lachnoanaerobaculum sp.
TTCTGTCAATCCCTTATACTTGGTATGTTTATAGTCTTTTCTTATAACCTGTTATCTTACTCTCTTATCAGAGTGCTTGGAACTTCTCATAAATATCTCCTGTATTATCTGTACAAGAATAACCAAAATAGCTACAGTAATAAACATGATATCTGTCTGATATCTGTAGTAACCGTAGTTGATGGCAATAGTACCGAGTCCTCCGCCGCCTGTAAATCCGGCCATTGCGGAATAACCTAAAATAGTGGTCACGGATATGGCTGCACCTACCAACAGAGACGGTCTTGATTCAGGCAAAAGTACCTTAAATATAATTTGCATATTGCTTGCACCCATAGACTTTGCGGCCTCTATTACTCCGGCATCCACTTCTTTTAGAGAAGACTCCACCATTCTGGCAATATACGGTGCAGCCGCTATAACAAGAGGCGGTATAACCGCGACCGGACCTATGGAAGTACCTACCATCAATCTTGTAAGCGGTATAACCATAATAAGCAAAATCATAAAAGGCACTGATCTTATCAAGTTTATAACGGAACCAAGTATTCCGTTTAATACAGGCATAGGCTTGATACCGTTTGTATCGCTCACTACCAATAAAACTCCTAAAGGAATACCTATCACATATGAAAAGAATGAAGAGGCTGCAGTCATCAATAAAGTTTCATACAAGCCTGTCAAAATCATTGAAACCATACTAATTCTCCTCTCTCTTTTCAAGACTTATTTTTTCATTACTATTATCCGGAAAATCAAGCTCATGGTAGCTCATTTTGATACTGTCAAGGTATCTCTTTGCCTTTTGAGCCTCTTCCTCACCCGATATCTGAATAATCATATGTCCGCATGCACTTCCGCCTATATCCTTAGTCTGTGCATACAGTATATTTACAGGAATATCACAGGAGAGAATCATATTTGAAAGCACAGGCTCAAACGAGCTTCTGCCGTCAAACTCAATTCTAAGCTTAACACCTGAAACTATTTCTTTTCTCTCCATAACATCGCCAAGTATCAGCTTCTTTCCTATTTCAGACTGCGGGTCGGCAAATATATCTTCGACCTTGCCCACCTCCGCAATCTTACTGTTTTCAATAATTGCCACTCTGTCACAGATACTTTCAATGACCTTCATCTCATGAGTAATCACTATTACGGTAATGCCCATCTTTTTATTGATATCCTTTATAAGGTCAAGAATCTGCCCCGTGGTATTCGGGTCAAGTGCGGATGTGGCCTCATCACATAATAATAATTTCGGATTGGTGGCAACCGCCCTTGCAATCGCCACTCTCTGCTTTTGTCCGCCTGAAAGCTGTGCCGGATATGCCTTTTCTCTGTCTGAAAGACCTACAAGGTTTAAAAGCTCCTTTGCCCTCTGTCTTGCCTTGGCTTTCGGTACTCCGCTTATTTCAAGCGGAAAGCAGACATTATCAAGGATATTTCTTTGTGAAAGCAGGTTGAACTGTTGGAATATCATACCCATATCTCTTCTGACTCTTCTTATCTGAAGTTCACTCATACCCTTTAATCCTTTACCCTCAAAGAAAACATCTCCTTCAGTAGGTATCTCAAGATAATTGATACATCTTACAAGTGTAGACTTTCCCGCACCTGACAGACCGATTATTCCGAATATCTCACCTCTGTTTATATCCAGATTGATATTGTCAAGGGCTTTGACATCGCCGTTTTTGGTATGAAAGACCTTGCCCATGCCCTTTAAACTTACAATAGAATCCATACTCCCCCTTACTCACACAGTTCTACTATAGACTGTGCAAATATCTTCGCTGCGGCTACCAGCTCGTCAATCACCACGAACTCATCCGCACCGTGCATTCTTGTATCCGTTCCCGGGAAAACCGCACCGAAAGCGACACCGTTTTCTATATCATGTACATAGGTTCCTCCGCCCATAGCGATACACTCTCCCTTAAGTCCTGTGTAGTCCTCATATATTGAAAGAAGTGTCTTTACAAACGGTGAATTTGCATCCACCTCATGAGGCAATTTTACAGTATCATTCAAAAGTTCCACATCAATACCCTTAAACTTCTTCTTTACGGTTTCAAGTATCTTATCTCCGTCACCGCTTACAGGTATTCTGCAGTCAAAGAATCCGTGCAATCTGTTGTCCTTTAAATCAAGCATTGAAAATGCAAGTGTAAGTTCACCGCTTTTTTCATCTTTTACAGCAATACCCAGTGCCTCACCGCTTGTATCTCCATGCGGCATCAGCTTGTAGAGCTTCTTTATTGTTTCAATCTTATTTGAAGGTGAGAATTTAAGTCTTGAAAGCAGCTCAAGCAGTCCTGTTATAGCGTTGTTACCCATTTGCGGAGTTGAAGCGTGAGCATTTGCGCCCATTGCGGTTATTTCAAATACAGGCTCCAGGTCATAGGCAAACTTTATACCTGTCTCATTTGTTACCTTTTTTGCCTCTTTTTCCACCTCATCAACAGTAAATCCTTCTATTACAGCCTTTGCCTTAGGCGGAACCACATTTACCTTTGTTCCGGCGTCAATACTTACAAGTCTCTTATCTCCTGCATCCTCAACTACAGCCAAAAATTCTCCCTGAAGCTGTCCCTTTTCTATATTTACTACAGGAAACTCTCCGTCAGGTGAGAATGTCATAGGAGCCTGCTTTTCCTTTGTATAGTAATACTTGATGCAGGCGCTACCGCATTCCTCATCCGTTCCGAGTACAAGTCTGGCATTCTTCTTTACAGGAATACCCAGTTCCTTAACTGCACGAAGTGCATAAAGCGCTGCAACGGCAGGTCCCTTGTCATCAGATGTTCCTCTGCCGTAAATTTTGCCGTCTTTAACCTTAGGTTCAAAAGGATTTGTTACACTCCATCCCTCGCCTGCCGGTACGACATCCAGATGTGCAAGTATATCAAGGCCTTTTGCCTTTTTGTTTAAATCTATTGCACCGGCATAGTTGTCATAATTTGTAATATCAAAGCCGTACTTATCCGCCATATCAAGTGCTAAAACAAGTGCTTTTCTCGTGCCGTCACCGAAAGGAGCGCCCTCCACATACTCGCTTCTCTCACTGTTTATCGCGCAGAGTCTTTTTATATCCTCCACCATCTCATCTTTGTGCTCGTCTATATACTTTTCTATCTCTTCTCTGTATTTTCTCATAGTTTTCCTTTCTAGTTCTTTCCGAACTCGCTAAGTACAAGTCCCTCGTTTCTTTCCTCCACCATTCTGATACTCCACGGATGTGTGAATATAAGCAGAGGACGATCTTTAAGGTCTTTGATTTTTTTCATATCACTTGTGCCCTGAATCTTATCAATATCCACAGTAGACGACTCGTCAATCCACCTTATATGCTCATAAGGCAACTTGTCAAGTTTTACATCTACATTGTATTCATTCTTCAGTCTGTAGGTCAGTACCTCAAACTGCAGTACACCTACGACTCCCACTATAATCTCTTCCATTCCGGTGTTGTACTCCTGGAATATCTGAATTGCACCCTCCTGTGCTATCTGATACACACCTTTTAAGAATTGCTTTCTCTTCATAGTGTCCACCTGACGCACTCTGGCAAAATGCTCAGGCGCAAATGTAGGAATTCCCTCAAACTCCACATTATTTGAAGTGGTCAAAGTATCTCCGATACCGAATATACCGGGGTCAAATACTCCTATAATATCTCCTGCATATGCCTTTTCCACTATCTTTCTCTCGTCCGCCATCATCTGTGTGGACTGGTTTAAGCGTATTTTTTTATTTCCCTGTACATGGATAACCTCCATGCCTGCATCATACTCACCTGAACATATTCTCATAAAGGCGATTCTGTCTCTATGTGCCTTGTTCATATTTGCCTGTATTTTGAATACGAATGCGGAGAAAAACTCATCCTTCATAGGGTCCACATAACCTTCATGTGTCTTTCTCTTTAGCGGTGACGATGTCATCTTAAGGAAATGCTCAAGGAAAGTCTGCACTCCGAAGTTTGTAAGCGCAGAACCGAAAAATACCGGGCTTAACTCGCCTACCGACACCTTTCCCATATCCAGATCGTCACTGGCACCGTCCAAAAGCTCTATATCATTTCTCAATATATCCGCATAATCAAATCCGATGTAGTCGTCAAGCTTACTGTCATCAAGTTCAATAAGCTGTGTATCCACTTCCTTCATACCTGCATTTGCGGCTGTAAACTTATTTATCTGCTTTGTCTGTCTGTCATATACTCCCTTAAAGTTCTTTCCCGAACCTATAGGCCAGTTTACAGGGCATGTTCTTATACCCAAAACACTCTCAATATCGTCCAAAAGCTCAAAAGGATCTCTCGCCTCTCTGTCAAGCTTATTTATAAAGGTGAATATAGGTATCTTTCTCATGACACAGACTTTAAAAAGCTTGATTGTCTGTGCCTCAACACCCTTGCTTGCATCTATTACCATGACTGCCGAGTCAGCCGCCATCAAAGTTCTGTAGGTATCCTCCGAGAAATCCTGATGTCCCGGTGTATCAAGTATATTTATACAAAATCCTTCATAGTTAAACTGCATAACCGAAGATGTTACAGAGATACCTCTTTCCTTTTCTATCTCCATCCAGTCACTCACCGCATATTTGGCGGTCTTTTTTCCTTTTACACTTCCGGCCAAGTTTATCGCTCCTCCGTAGAGCAAAAACTTCTCTGTAAGTGTTGTCTTACCCGCATCAGGGTGTGATATTATGGCGAATGTCCTTCTCTTACTTATCTCTTCAAAGTTCACTTAAAAATTCCTCACTATCTCATCAAATATCTTTTTTGCCACCTCAAGTTTAGACAGCTTATCAAGCATTATCTCTTTATCCTTTGTATATATGGTGACCACATTTGTATCTGTGCCGAAACCTGCGCCTTCAACCTTTACATTGTTTGCAACTATCATATCTACATTTTTACTTCTCAATTTCTTTTTTGAGTTTTCTTCCATATTTTCGGTTTCCATAGAAAATCCGCATAAAAACTGTTTTTTGGAATTCTCCTTCTTCCTCTCTCCAAGCTCCTTTAATATATCCTTGGTTCTTGAAAGTTCTATAGACAACTCGTTATCTTTTTTCTTTATTTTTTCATTGCTGTATTTTGCAGGTGTGTAATCCGCTACCGCGGCGGCCTTTATTATGATATCCTGTGAATCCGATATCTTCATTATCTCATCATACATATCCTCTGCGGACTTTATATCAACTCTGTTTATAAAATCAGGCACAAACTCATCTGACGGTCCGATAACCAAAGTTACCTTAGCACCTCTGTACGCCGCCATCTTTGCAATCTCGACACCCATCTTTCCTGTAGAGTTGTTTGAAATATATCTTACAGGGTCAATAGCCTCTCTTGTAGGTCCGGCACTGACACATACCTTCTTACCAGCCAAATCCTTTTCACTATACAATGCCTTCTTAATATATTCCAAAAGCACCTCCGGCTCCGGCATCTTTCCGGCTCCGCTATCTCCACAGGCCAAATGACCTACCGCAGGCAAAATAACATCCATACCGTAAGTTCTAAGCTTCATCATATTGTGCTTTACTATCTTATTTTCATACATTGTAGTATTCATGGCAGGTGAAACGACTATAGGACATCTCATTGCAAGCGCCGTAGTTGTCAGCATATCATCCGCAATACCGTTTGCAAGCTTTCCTATCACATCGGCACTTGCAGGTGCAATAAGGAAAACATCCGCCCACTTACCAAGTTCTATATGATCAACTTTAAATTCAAAATTTCTGTCGAATGTATCTGTGTACACTTTGTTTGCAGTCAATGTTTCAAATGTCATAGGTGTGATAAACTGTGTGGAATTTTCAGTCATAATCACCTTTACATTTGCTTTTTGCTTTTTTAACATACTTGCAAGAGTTGCAATCTTATACGCCGCAATTCCTCCTGTAACCCCAAGTAATATATTTTTATTTTCCAGCATAAAGCCTCCAAAATCCTTATTAAATATCATACTTATCGATTATACGCTATTTTATTATTGCAAGCAAGAAGAGAGATTAGTATACTTTAATATAAAGCTTTTATTTTAATACTAAGAAGGACAATTTTATGATTTTAGCAATCGATATGGGTAACTCAAATATTGTAGTAGGTGGAATCGACAATAAGCAAATATATTTTCTTGAAAGAATTACCACTCATACTACCAGAACTGAGCTTGAATACTGTATGTATATCAAAGGTATACTTGATATACATGGTGTAAAGGCAAATGATATAGAAGGCGCCATCCTCTCAAGTGTGGTACCGCCGCTCAATATAACCATAAAAAATGCCGTAAAGAAAATACTGGATATTGAATGTATGCTTGTAGAGTCAGGTATGAAAACCGGTCTTAACATACTTATGGACAATCCGAAATCTGTAGGATCCGATATGATAGTCGATGCTGTTGCCGCTATGGAAGAATACCCTCTGCCTCTTGCCATCATTGATATGGGTACTGCAACCACCATCTCTGTAGTTGATATACACGGCAATTATATAGGAGGTATTATACATCCCGGACTTCGCATATCACTTGATACACTCAGCTCAAAGACCGCTCAGCTTCCTCAGGTAAACCTTGATATGCCTAAGAAGGTTATAGCCAAAAATACCATTGACAGTATGAGAAGCGGTATCTTGTTTGGACACGCCGGTATGATGGACGGAATAATATCGCGTATGGAAGAAGAGATTGGACAAGGGCTGAATGTGGTTGCCACAGGCGGACTTGCACCTTTTGTCACACCTCTTTGTAAACATAATATTATAGTGGACGACAATTTGCTTCTGAAGGGACTTTTAAAACTGTATATGAAAAATCAATAAAAAATTGCCACCGGCTAAGTCGGTGGCAGTTTTATATCACTTTTTATTTCTTTCTCTTTAAAAAATCAGGTACATTTATTTTGGCATCCCCATGCGGTCTGACAGCTCTGATACCGGACTGCTGACCGTAAGTATAGCCTCCTGTATAAGGATTTTGATTGTTCATAGGCTGATTATTCATACCTTGATTATTCATAGGCTGATTGTTCATAGGTTGATTGTTCATAGGTTGATTATTCATTCCCTGATTATTTATAGGCTGATTGTTCATAGGCTGAGATATATTCTCTCCCTGATATGAGCCGTAGTTTCCGGTATAGCCGCCATAGCTTGTCTCGGAGTAATTGCCCTCACCGAAGCTTTGTATATTGCTTGGAGGATAGTCGCTCTTTGGCTGCTCTGCTTTAGGCTGTGACTGTAGTGGAGCCGTATTCAAATTCTGTGAGAAAGACTCACTTCTCCTAGGCATAGTGTTTTGATGCTTTATATTCACATCTCTGACAAGCTCTCCCACAGGAGTGTCATTAACCGCTGCCGTAACACCTGTAGCGATAACTGTAATCTTTACACTGTCAGGCTCCGTATCATTACATGAAGCACCGAAGATAATATTGGCCTCTTCACTTACAAGCTCACGTACATAGTCTGTTGCCTCATATGCCTCAATAAGGCTGATATCACCTGATACCGAAATAAGCACATGAGTGGCATTGTCGATACTTGTCTCAAGAAGCGGTGACGAAACTGCCGCCTTAACAGCGTCAAGCGCCTTGTTGTCACCTGTTCCGTAACCTATACCGATATGTGCAAGACCCTTGCCTGTCATTACGGTCTGAACATCCGCAAAGTCAAGGTTGATAATAGCTGTCTCACTGATAAGATCGGTTATACCTTGAACACTCTGTTGCAACACCTCATCAGCCTTTTTTAAAGCGTCAGGCATAGTAGTCTTTCTGTCAACTATCTGAAGCAATTTCTCATTAGGTATTACAATCAAAGTATCCACATACTGCTTCAGATTCTCAATACCTGCAAGCGCATTCTTCATTCTCTGTCTGCCCTCAAACGGGAAAGGCTTTGTAACTACTCCTACTGTAAGTATACCAAGGTCCTTTGAAGCTCTTGCAATAACAGGTGATGCACCTGTTCCGGTACCGCCACCCATACCGCAGGTAACAAATACCATATCTGCATTCTTAAGCTTATTTGTGATATCTTCTATATTCTCTTCCGCTGCTTTTTCACCTACCTCAGGCTTGGCACCTGCACCAAGTCCCTTTGTAAGCTTCTCTCCTATCTGGATAATAGTTCCAGCTTTACAGTTTACAAGGGCCTGCTTATCGGTATTGACACCGATGAAGTCTACACCCTCCACATTTTCATCAATCATTCTGTTTACGGCATTATTTCCCGCACCTCCGACACCTACTACGATGATCTTCGCTGCATTCTCATTTACCGGCTTATTTATTTCTAACACAGATATTTTTCCTCCTGTACACCTACACTTAAGCAAACTCTCATCTAATAATAAAGGTTTTTGATATAAATATCAACTTATTTTTCTTTAAAGTGCAATGTAATAATTTATCTTTTTTTAAATGTATATGTAGTATTATCCTTTATAGGATTGTAATTATCCAGATATAGCGTACCTGTTAAATCCTTTATCTTCTCCCATATATCTCTAAGTTCACCAACTTTTCCGTTAAGTTCACTTGAATCCCCTAAATAAACTTCAATATTACCGATATAAAGCGTAATATTGTTGTCTGATGATATCGTAATTCTGTCGACATTTATCCCATATCCCACCAAGACCTGTGTGATATCAAGCATCTCTTTAAATACATTCTCATTTGATATAGGGAGCTTCTCATATAGCACAATCCTGCCGAAATCCAGTCCGTCTATAACAGGTATCCCTTCCAAAAGAGTGTTTGAACTTTCCACCACAATACCGTCCTTATCAAAGTACATATATGAACTCATATATTTTACACAGCCGACCACACTCTTTTCATAAACAATGATGTCCGCACTGTGCAAACCGGTTACATATATATCAATACCCTGTATAAAAGGTATATTGTAATCTTTTTTGAACTTACTTCTGAAAATGTTATAAAGCGTTACTTTTGAAAATTCATTCGGGAATATCATTTTTTTCATCTCTTCATCGCTGTATCTGGTATTTCCTCCAAAATTGAACTTATCTATCTTTACCGAATAGATACCCAAAAATATAAAGGCAATAACGGCTAAAACAATATATAATCTTTTCATATCATTATTCCATCTTTATAGTTCTTGCCACACTGTATACCAAACCGATTTCAGCCAACAATACCGATATAGAACTGCCTCCATAGCTTATAAAAGGAAGAGATACCCCGGTATTTGGCATAACACCGGTAACTACCGCTATATTAAGTATTACCTGTAGAGACAAATGTATTACCACGCCTATAACTATGTAGCGCCCTTCCAAATCTTTTACAGAAAACGCTATCAATAACATTCTTCTTATAATAAAGGCAAATACGGCGAGTATCATAAGTACACCTACAAGCCCGAACTCTTCCACTATTATTGAAAATATCATATCGTTTTGTGCCTCAGGTATAAAGAACTTTTGCATTCCCTGCCCCAGACCTTTTCCGAATATTCCGCCCGAACCTACAGCATAGAGTCCCTGCACTACCTGATATCCACCGTCTCTGCTGAACTTTTCAGGCTCGGCCCATACAAGCAGTCTCATAATACGGTAGTTTCTGAATCCCCATGAATATAAAAGCTTTACAATGGATTTTGCACTTGCCAAAATCGCGGCAAAAGCTATAGTACCGCCTACAAACAGTCTTTTATTTGAAGTACCGATAAAGCTCATACCTAAAGCTATCAAAAAAATAATTATTGATGTACTTAAGTTCGCTACAAGTACCAGTACTACCGGGATAATAACCCATAAAAGCAGCCGCCACAATCTGTTTTCAGTAACTTTCCTGTCAGCGGAATAAAGCTCATCTTTATATTTTACTAAATAATAAGTAATAAATAAAATAAGCGTAACCTTAACAAACTCCGAAGGCTGAAATCTTACCGGACCTACAACAATCCACCTCCTCGAACCGTTAACACTCTTTCCTATAGCAAGTACTACCGCAGATAAAAAAACACTTCCGCCATACCAAATATACGCCCTTTTTACCCACACTTTATAAGGAATAAACATCAATATTCCAAATACAACAAAACCGAACAGCGTATATTTGATCTGATTTTTTACAAAGTATGCAGAGTCCTTAAACTTTATTCCTGCAGTATATGAACTTGCCGAATAAATCATTATTACTCCGAAAATCAGCAAAAAGATAATCATAAACAGCATAGTGTAGTCACAGTAGATTCTGCCTGTTTTTTTCTTCTCTTCTTTAGGCTTTGTCTTATTTTTTTCTTCTTTAGGCTTTGAAGGCCTAGGTCTTTCAACCTTAATACCCTTTTTTTTTGCCTTATTTATGAGTTCTTTTTTTTCCTGTTCGGTCTTTTGAGGCTTCTTAGTCTTTATATCATCAGCCATATTATCCTAAATCCCTGACACAGTCCTTAAATATATGTCCGCGTTCCTCATAATTTTTGAACATTCCCCAGCTGGCACATGCCGGTGACAAAAGGACATACTCTCCCGCTTTTGCTTCACTTGCACACAAACTTACCGCTTCCTGCATGCTCTCCACCCTTGCTATATTTGTAAATCCGTGCCTTTTTGCACAATCCATAATCTTATCGGCGGTGGCTCCCATCAATACAAGTTTCTTTACCTTTGTACCGAAGCTCTCTATCCACTCGTCATACTCCGAGCCCTTGTCATATCCTCCTCCTATAATATAGGTAGACGCAGGCATGGCAAGTACAGCCTGTATTGCGGCATCCGGATTTGTACCCTTGGAGTCGTTATAATATTTTACTCCTTTTACTTCCTTTACAAACTCTATTCTATGCTCAACCGCCTTAAAATTGTAACAAGTGTTAACAATGATATCCATAGGCACACCGTAAGCATAGGAAATAGCCATAGCTGCCATTACATTTTCATAATTATGTCTGCCGAGTATATTCAGTTTGCCCGTATCAAGAAGCTTGGTAACCACACCTTCCTTGTTTTGTACAACAAACCCGTCCTCAAGATAAAATCCGTCACTAAGTTTTTCTTTACTTGAGAAAAATATAACCTTAGCTTTTGCTCTCTTTGCAAACTCTCTAAGTGCCTCATCCTCATAGTTGAGTATACAAAAATCATTCTCATCCTGATTTTTTTCTATATCCTCTTTTACCCTTATATAGTTCTCCATAGTATGATGTCTGTTCAAGTGGTCCGGAGTTATATTAAGTATTGCCGATATATTAGGTTTAAAGTCTATTATTGTCTCAAGCTGAAATGATGAGGTCTCAAGTACGGTAACCGTATTTTCATTTGTCTTATCCGCAATATCTGTATAAGGTATACCTATATTTCCTACAGTGAATGCACTTTCCTTAAAGTTTGACATTATCTCGCCTACAAGTGATGTTGTGGTGGTCTTACCGTTGGTTCCTGTAATGGCTATCAAATCTCCCTTTGAATATTTATATCCAAGTTCCACCTCACTCCATATAGGAATATTGCATGATTTTAATGTCTTTACAAAGTCAACCTCAAGGTCGATTCCCGGACTGATTACACAGTATTTCATATCCTTTGCATCTGACTCGTTCAAATCTCCAAGAACAATCTTTATTCTGTCGTGATACTTCTTATCAAACTTATCTAAAATCGCATTTTTATCAAGCTCCTTATTGCTGTCAAAGAGCATCACATCTTCACCGTTTTTTAAAAGTAAGTTTGCGGCAGATACTCCGCTCTTTCCTAATCCTGCAACTCCTATCATATTGCCTCCTAAATAAACAGATATACTAAAATGCCAAGTATTACGGTAACTATACTAAAAACCGTCACAGTTCTTGTTTCAGACCATCCACACAGTTCAAAGTGGTGATGTATAGGTGCCATCTTAAAAAATCTCTTTCCCTTTGTCGCCTTAAAATACCCGACCTGAATGATAACGGATATTACCTCAATCATATATATAAAGCCTATAACCGCTATAAAAACAGGAATTCTGCACATAAGCGCATATGATGCCACAAATCCTCCAAGTGCCAAAGATCCCGTATCTCCCATAAATACCTTGGCAGGATATGCATTAAATATCAAAAATCCCATAAGGCTTCCTATCACTGCACCTGTAACAGGTGTAACGCTAAAGCCCGCCCTAAGCCCAATCAGCATAAAAAATATTGCAACGATAATTGTAACCGATGAACAAAGTCCGTCAAGTCCGTCTGTAAAGTTCACGCCGTTGTCTGTACCGAGTATTACAAACAGTGCAAAAGGGATCCATATAATGCCGAGTTTTAATACTACACCTGTATCAAATGAACCTGTAAACGGTATAAGTACACCGTAGTCAAACCCATACGCCTTGAACAGATATACTATAAAAACAACACTGACTATCAACTGAAGTATAAACTTCTGAGATGACTTCAAGCCTTCGGACTGCTTTTTCTTTATTTTCAGCATATCATCTAAAAAACCTATTATACCATATGATATGATAAATAAGAATACAACGGTAACTTCTTTGTACCTCGGTATCAAAAAGAGACTTGCCGCAAGTATTCCTATCATAAATGTTATGCCGCCCATAGTAGGCGTTCCGGTCTTTTTTAAATGTGCCTGCGGTCCGTCATCTCTTACCATCTGCCCGAACTTCAGTCTGTGCAAAATCGGTATAAAAAACGGACATACTGCTGCAGTAACAAAAAAGCTTATAAGTAACGCAATCAATGTATCTTTTAACATAATTTCTCCAACCCTTTTATTCTCCCTCTCCGGCAGGTGCTCCCGGCAAATCGTTCTTTCCGTCATTCGGTATCACCTCTTCGGTAGAGTAACTTTTTGACTCGGCAGGTGTATTGGAATCTGTAATTCCTTCCGCTGAAGGGAAAGAACTCACATCTATATTCTCATCCACATTTGAATATATGTTCATATATGGCAATACCTCCGTCATAATCTTTGAGAACAGTGAACTTGCATAAGCGGATCTGGCCTGATCTCCCAAATGCGGAGTATCTATAAGTACATAGCATACCACCTCGGGGCTCTGTGCAGGAACACTTCCTATAAATGAAACCAGATAATTTCCGTTTCCTCTCGGATATTTCTCCGCCGTGCCTGTCTTACCGCCTACATCATAACCTGCTACAGCCGCAGCACTACCTGTACCCTCCGCTACCGTTCTTCTGAGTGCTTCATTGATAAATGCCGTAGTGTGTGCCGAAACGGTCTCTCTTACAAGTTCCGGCTCAATATTTTTTATTACGGAACCGTTAGGGTTTAAAATCTGCTTTACAACATGAGGCGTATAATATGCACCTCCGTTTACTACAGACGAGTACGCCGCCGCAACCTGTACCATTGTAACATTGTAGTTTTGTCCGAATGAGTTTGTTGCAAGGTCTGTAGCTCCGGCATTATCCGCCGTATGCACAAGTCCGCTTGTATCCGCCTCTCCCGGTAAATCTATAGCTGTCTTTGACCCGAATCCGAATACTTTTTGATATTTGTAGAAGTTTTGTCCGCCCTCAGCCCTTGATATATCCATCATCGCAACATTACAAGACTCCATAAGAGCCTCCGTCACATTGATTTCACCATGACCGTTTCTGTTGGCGCATCTTATCTTCCATCCGCCTATCTCTTCAAATCCGCGACAATTATAAGTCTCATTTCCGTTTATGGCACCATCTTCCATAGCGGAAGCCACGGTGAATACCTTTGACGGTGAACCCGGCTCATAGGTATCACTGACAGCGTAGTTTCTCCAGATATTGTTCAGTGCATCCACCTTTGCCTTGTCATCCATACCTGCCTGTTGCTCCGCCGTATAGTAGTTGTTCAAATCCCTCGGATTATTCAGATCGAAGGCTCTGCTTGTCGCCATAGCAAGTATCTCACCGTTGTTGGGATTCATCACTATAGCCGCCGTCATATTTGAACCTACCGAGCTTTGCCATTCACTGATATGCTTTTCCACTATCTTTTGAATATTCAAATCAATTGTGGAAACCACCTTGTTTCCGTCTGTAGGGTTTTTGATAACTCTCTCAAGAGACGACTCATCGTTTAGGTAGCCGTACTCTCTGCCGGCTATACCTACAAGCTCATCATTGTATGACTGCTCTATTCCGGTATATCCGTCTCCGTCATTTCCTGCAAATCCGAGTACATTACATGCCGTAGAACCGTAAGGATACTGCCTTTGGTAGCTCTCTTCAAACCATATGCCGCCTATTTTTTCGTCCTTCTTATTATCCTTGTACCACTTATCGTACTCTTTTTTCTTTTCTTCAAAGGCTTCCTTCTGATCATATGTGATATTTTGTTTATACTTTACATATGAACTGTCCGACTTGTCGGCAATAACACCTCTGATTTCTTCTTCACTGTATCCGAATACATCCTTTAATATACCCACAGAAGCGTTAAGGTACTTATCCTGCTCGGTATTTATAAGCTTCGGGTCTAAAATTATATTGTAGACCTTTTCACTTGTCGCAATATAAGTTCCGTTTCTGTCCAGTATATCTCCTCTTCTATAAGGTAAATCTCTGGAATCATACCTTTGCTGTGATAATATCTTTTGATTGTATTCCACTTCCTTTTTCCTCTGCAAAAACAGTATGTTAAAAAACAATGCAGCGAAAGCTATACCAATCATAATCAGGATGATGATAAGCCTTCCCTGCAGAATATCTAAAGGATTGGAAGTATTTCCATTCTTATTTTTTTTGTTTGTCCCGTTTTTATCTTGGGATTTCATCGAATTGTCTGACATATTCATTTTCCGTTTTTTCGT
>CAUQKD010000036.1:0-14552 GCA_963518365.1 uncultured Lachnoanaerobaculum sp.
ACAGCCTTTCCGACACACTCATCCACTACCTCTACCGCCTTTATGGCTGCAGCTTCCACTGCCGTATGTCCTACCATATCAGGGTTTGCAAAGTTGATGATTATAACATCATATTTACCGCCCTTTATAGCTTTAACAAGATTATCACAAACTTCATAAGCACTCATCTGAGGCTTAAGGTCATAAGTTGCCACATCCTTAGGAGAGTTTACAAGGATTCTGTCCTCACCCTCATTCGGCTCTTCCTTACCGCCGTTAAAGAAGAAAGTAACATGTGCATACTTTTCAGTCTCTGCAAGCCTTAGCTGCTTTAAATGATGTGCCGCCAAAAACTCACCGAATGTATCCTTTATCTCTTCTTTTTCAAATGCAACTATCTTATCTGTGATAGTGTCATCATAATCCGTGAAGCAAACAAATGTTGTATGAAGTCTTTGTCCTCTGTCAAAACCGTTAAAGTCGTCTACACAGAACACTCTTGTCATCTCTCTTGCTCTGTCAGGTCTGAAGTTGAAGAATATTACAGAATCATTGTTCTGTATTCTCTTTGTTCCTTCTACTGCAAAAGGTACTACGAACTCATCGTTCTTGTCATCATCATATGACTCCTGTATACCTTCTGTGGCACTTACCTTTTCATTGCCGCCCTTTGTCATTATATTGTAAGCCGCTTCAACTCTGTCCCAACGGTTGTCTCTGTCCATTGCATAGAAACGACCCATCACAGATGCAACCTTACCTACACCTATCTTTTTCATCTGTTCTTCAAGCTTGGCTACAAACTCCTCACCTGATGTAGGAGGTGTATCTCTACCGTCAAGGAATGCATGTACATAAACTTCCTTTATGTCGTTTCTCTTTGCAAGCTCCAAAAGTCCGTAGATATGAGTGTTATAGCTGTGAACACCGCCGCTTGAAACAAGTCCCATAAGGTGAAGTGCACTGTTGTTTTTCTTTACATTCTCTACAGCAGCCAAAAGTCCCTTATTCTTATAGAAATCTCCATCCTCTATTGCTTTGGATATTCTGGTCAACTCCTGATATATAATCCTTCCGGCACCCATATTCATATGACCTACTTCCGAATTGCCCATCTGTCCGTCAGGAAGACCTACATAAAGTCCGCTTGCCTGACCTTCTACAAAAGGATATTCCTTCTCGATTCTATCAAGATTCGGAGTCTTCGCCTCGAACACGGCATTGTGATCATGTCCTTTTCTTATACCCAAACCATCCATTATACATAGTACTATCGGTCTCTTATCCATATATACCTCTTTTTCTATCAAATGCTATCTTAAGCAACCGAAAATAACTGCGGTTGTTTGTTATTTCTAAACTCGACTTTGATTTTACATTAATTCAAAAGTATTATCAAGATAAAAAAATAACAAAGAATATAAAATATAAGCATAAATACAGGGTAGTCTGTACTAACTACCCCTTCACTCTGCCTATTATATAAAATGCAAAGAATACCAATATATCAATACATACAATAGTTGCACCTACAGGTGAACCTGCAAGTATTGAAATAAAAAGTCCGAGACTTGTACATACCACCGAAAATATTGCCGATGATACTGTTACGGATAAAAAGCTTTTGAACACACACATAGAAGCAAGTGCAGGGAATACTACAAGTGCGGATATAAGCAATGATCCCACCAGATTCATTGCAAGTACAACAATTACCGCAATGACAATCGCTATCAAAAGATTGTATTTTCTTGTATTGATACCTGTTGCAACAGCAAAATTTTCATCAAACGTTACTGCAAATATTTTATTGTAAAACAGTATAAATATAGCTATCACAACTACCGAAAGTATAATACAAAGCATTACCTTTTCCTTGGTCAATGTAAGTATTGAGGTGGAACCGAAAAGAGTGGTACATACATCTCCTGCCAGATTTGCTCCGCTTGAGAATACATTCATCGCCAAATAGCCGAAGGCCAACGCTCCTACCGACATCATAGCTATAGAGGCGTCACCTTTTATCTTGCCGCCTGTACCGCCCTTCAAAAGGATAATTGCGGCAATAATTGTTACCGGCAGTACGAGTATCATATTGTCGGTAAGATTAAACACTGTAGCCACAGATACCGCACCGAAAGCTACATGAGAAAGTCCGTCTCCTATAAATGAAAATCTCTTCAAAACCAGGATAACTCCAAGAAGTGAAGAGCAAAGTGCTATAAGTATTCCTACAATTATCGCATAGCGTACAAAAGGATAACTAAAATATAAGCTGATTTCTTTCATTGTATTCCCACACTCCTTTTATACTCGGCTGTATCTCCAAAAAATATCTGCTTTCCGATATATAACACATTTGTTGCATACTCAAGCGCCTCGTCCACATCATGTGATATCATGACTACGGTCATTCCGTCTTTGTTAAGCCCGTTGATAATATCATACATATTTTGACTTGCATGCGGGTCAAGACCGGTCACAGGCTCATCAAGTATCATGAGCCTCTGACCTGCCATCAATGCTCTGGCTAAAAGAACTCTTTGCTGCTGACCGCCGGAGAGTTCACTGAAGCTTCTTTTCATAAGATTAAGAAGTCCCAGCCCTTCTATCCTTTGCCTTGCGGCCATCCTTTCTTTTTTATTATAAAATGGTCTAATCCCCACTTTTGACTGACATCCCGAGATTACTATTTCAAAGACAGATGCCGGAAAATCCTTCATAAGCTGCTGTTGCTGTGAAAGGTATCCTATTTCTGTCGGCACAAGATTCTCATTATATATAACCTCTCCGGATATAGGCTTTATAAGTTTTAAAAGCGTCTTTATCAATGTAGACTTTCCCACACCGTTCTCCCCTATAATGCATAGATAATCTCCGTCTTTTATCTCAAAGTTCAGATTCTCTACTATAGCCTTTCCGTCATATCCAAGTGACAGATTTTCACATTTTATCATAAATCTCCAGTCTATAATGCCTCTTTGAGTACTTCCAAATTCTTTTTCATTATATCGAGGTAGTCGGCATTATCACTACTCTTTGTTGACTGCATAGAGTCAAGTACTAAAACCTTTGCATTCTTATCCTTTGTGTTTTCCACTATTGTCTTTGCAAGGTCACCTTTTGAACCGTCAATTATAAATATCTTTGTAAGCTTTAACTCATCCATCTTGTTTGCCAAGAATTTGACTGTTTCAAATGACGCCTCACTGTTTGCATCACATCCTTTAAATGCGGCATAATACTTTATTCCATACTCATTTACAAGATATCTGAACGGGAATCTGTCTCCCACAAGGATTGTCTTATCCTGAACATTTGAAAGGGCATCCTGATACTCTTTGTCAAGCGCATCAAGCTTTGCAATATAATCATTTGCATTCTTTTCATAGCTGCTCTTATTATCAGGATCTATCTCCGACAACTTGGCTTCTATAGCCCCCACTATAGTCTTGGCATTTGCCAATGAAAGCCAAACGTGCTCATCGATAGCGCACTCTTCACCCTCTTCTTCACCTTGTTCCTCTTGCATACCCTCTACAAGTTCTTCTTCTAATGCAGCTTTACCGATACTGTCTACCATACTGATATATTTTAGATTAGGATTTTCCTTCACAATATCCTCAGCCCATCCGTCAGACTCTCCGCCTACATATACGAACAGGTCGCTGTCTGTGATTTTTGCAATATCCTGTGCAGATGCCTGATAACTGTGTAAATCCACTCCCTTATCTATAAGGAAGGTAATATCCACATTCTTATTATCTCCTACCACCTGCTTTACCCAGTCATATGCCGGAAAGATAGTGGTAACAATGCTGATTTTCTTACCTTCTTTTCCCGCACTTGCAGCCGTATCCTCTTTTTTTGCACAGCCGAGAAGTGTCATCATGACCATAAGGATACCAAGTCCTATTCCAATAAACCTTTTCATAGATTACCCTCTTTTCTACATTCATTACAAGTTCCATAAAAAACTGTTCTGGTGTGGTCTATATCAAAGCCGTGTTCCTCTCTCAGATGGTCTCCAATTAGGGACAATTCAGTACACTCCAAGTGAATGAGTTTACCGCATTTCTCACATTTACAGTGAAAGCAAACCGGATGCAAGTCCTCATCTTCAATATACTCAAAGCACGCACTGTCTCCCGCATCAAGCATATATTTATGTACAGATCCGTCACTTACCATTCTTTCCAAATGTCTGTAAACAGTGGCTTTCCCGATATTCTTTCCCTGCTCTTTGAAAAAAAGAATAATATCATTCACGGTGACATGCTTGTTCGCATTTTCCTTCAGGAAATCCTCTATTTCCAACAATTGTTTGGTTTTATACTGAGCCTTTGTCAAATCACACCTCCAACATTGCTACCCTACTCGGATAGTCTAATTTGAAACTCGTTATCATATTACAACTTTTTTTATCATTTTTCAAGTAAATTTGATAACAAGTTTTATATTTATTATAAATGATTCATAAGCCGAAAAAAACACACCAACAACTTACGTCATTGATGTGTTTCATTATGCTGAGATACTAAGCTTTCATGTCTCTGCTTATATTAGAAGTCAACTTCAGTATCATAATAGCAACATTTCAAAAGTTTTTCCATCTCTTCAACACTCGGCTGTCTAGGGTTTGAGCCTGTACAAGCGTCCGCTACGGCATTTACAGCTATATCATGCAGTCTCTCAAGGAATACATTCTCAGGTACAAATCCGTTCTCTGTAGGATATGAATCAGCACCGTAATGCTTTATGCAGTGTGGAATATTAAGCTCGTCATTCATTCCTCTGACATATTTGATAAGTTCTTTTATCTTCTCTTCTTGCGTATTTCCCGGCAGACCCAGTACATCAGCTATCTTTGCATATCTCTTAGCCGCCTCACTGTCCTTAGCGTTAAAAGCGATTACCTTAGGAAGATACATTGCATTTGCGGCACCATGTATAATGTGAGCACCGTAGTCTCCAAATACCGCACCTGTCTTATGTGCCATTGAATGTACTATTCCAAGCAATGCATTAGAGAATGCCATACCTGCAAGACACTGTGCATTGTGCATTGCATCTCTTGCTTCCTTGTCCCCATTGTATGACTTTATAAGATACTTATGAATCATCTCTATTGCATGCAGTGCAAGAGGATCTGTAAAATCACAGTTTGCAGTAGATACATACGCCTCAATTGCATGTGTCAAAGCATCCATACCTGTATGTGCTACCAGCTTCTTCGGCATAGTCTGTGCAAGTGCAGGGTCTACGATTGCAACATCCGGTGTTATCTCAAAGTCTGCTATAGGATATTTGATACCCTTTTCATAGTCTGTGATAATTGAAAAAGCTGTTACCTCGGTAGCTGTTCCCGATGTGGAAGAAATAGCACAGAACTTTGCTTTCTTTCTAAGTGTAGGGATACCGAATACCTTGCACATATCTTCAAATGTACAATCCGGATACTCATACTTTATCCACATAGCCTTAGCGGCATCAATAGGTGAGCCTCCGCCGATAGCCACTATCCAGTCAGGTCCGAACTCAATCATTTCCTTAGCACCGCGCATTACAGTGTCTACAGAAGGGTCGGACTCTATTCCTTCAAAAAGCTTTACCTCCATGCCTGCTTCTTTAAGGTAGTCTATCACCTTATCCAAAAAGCCGAATCTCTTCATAGAGCCGCCGCCGACACAGACAAAAGCTTTCTTTCCGGTGAAGTTCTTCAAAGCCTCAAGTGAATCTTTTCCGTGATAAATATCCCTTGGTAATGTAAATCTCATATACAGCCTCCATATTGAATTTAATATATTAAGCAAAAAGTGTAAGCAAAATCACTCTTTGCAAATAAATTTAACCTCTTACAAAATATGCAGCAGAACTAAAAACTGAACTGTCACAGTTATTTCATGCTTATATTATACATCACATTCGTTACATTGTCAATGTTTTAACGTTATCTTTTTAACATAATCTACCTGTTTTCCCTACGCATAAAACTGAAGCCGTTTACATTTATTGAAAATATCAGTTTTACCAGCCAAAGGAAGAAAAACAACACACCTATAGGTATAAGGCATGAAGTTACTATCATCACTGCAATTGCCTCTATAAATGAACTTACGGTATTCTCAAATTTCTTTAGAATTTCGTTTGCATTGCCTGTTATATTGTTTACAAACTTATCTATGGCATTGCCGCTCTCTTCCTTTGCATCATCTGTAACAGTCTGAGTATTTTGCTTGGCGTCGTTCAGTGTCGTATCTATGGACGAGGCGTAGTTGCTTTCTATCATATTTGCAATATTTACACTGATCGGTATTGTAAATGATATAACCAGGCTGAATAAAAACAGCTTGGTTGCAATCTTTGCAAACATCTTTTCATTCGATGCTATAAATATAATAAACAAAAGGCAGGCAACCGGAATGATATACTTGAATGCAACCATTCCTGTTACCGTCAGCAAAAATTTTTCAAGATAGATGGCACAAAGTACAATCAAAAAATACTTGCTCATCTCTGCAAGTTCCTGTGCAACAGGAGTGCCTATATCTCCCGGCAAAAGTGTTATGGCGGAAGATGACGCTACCGCTGCAGCCGCAAGCTCCATCACCTTGCTCCTGCTCTTATCAAGTGCGCTTATAGTATCCGCATAGAAATCCACATTACTGAAAATGCCTGCCAGCACAAAAAATGATATCAAGCCTGCCGCAATACAAACAGCTGCCAATATAATCTTTATTATCAATACTTTTTTAATTGATGACATTTTTCTCCTCCAAAAACTTCAAAAATCCGTCCACTCCTCTATCTATATCATTATAAGCTGTATCAAATCTGTCGGTATACCAAGGATCGGATACCGACTCATCACTTCCTGCAAAACCCAAAAGCTTATATACTTTATCATCCTTTCCAAAAACTTTCTTCATATTTTTTATATTGGCATCGTCCATTCCTATCAGGTAGTCGTATTCTTCATAGTCGGACTTTACTATCTGCCTTGCCTTCTTGCCCGAGCAGGCTATCCCGTGTTTCTTAAGTTCATCTTTTGCAGGAGGATACACCGGATTACCTACACCGTTCCATATCTCATCTGCGCTTGTAGCTGCTGAGGCTATCTCAAACATATCCTCCAGCCCAAGCTTTTTTACTTTGTCTTTCATTATAAACTCCGCCATAGGTGAACGGCATATATTGCCGTGGCAGATAAAAAGTACTTTTATCATAGTTTTATTTACTCCTTTTTGCCCTGTATTGCCCCATTTGCGAGGTTTTCAGGAATATAAGTAATAAAGCCGCAGACACATCATCTACGGCTTTGACTCTACAAACACTGATTCAAAATATAATCCATTCCATCATCCAATTTCAGAATCTTTGCATTCTTTGATAGTATCTTAATAATTATATCGAGATTGCCCATATCTTCATAATCTGAATCATATATGAATAGCACTCTCTTTTGTTCTCCCAACTCGTCAGCTACAAAAGACCATTGTCCGGCACTTCCGATAACTCGCTTTAAGTTTTTTCCTTTAAATGAAAACATATTAATACATACATTTCCAACTTGATAATCAAAGGAAATTTCGTCGCTATATGGCTCATCAACTTTTTGAGTAGTATATTCAAGATTATTTGATTCAAGCACTCTACGAATTAATTTCTTTTCCTCATTGCAGTTTAATCTCTGTGATCTTGCTAAATCATATTTCAAATATACTTTCGATAAATCCTCAACATAGTTCTCATTTTCATTAACTGTAAGAGTTCTAACTGATGAGAATCTAAATTCATTCGCATACACTTTGACATATGAAGCAAGCTCAAACTCTTTGTTAAAATTAAAGACAGAAGTTTCAACTTCATCCTTAATACCTCATAAATAGAGTTTAACAAAATCAATATCCGCTTCATCATCAAAAGCATGAAACCGTTGGAAATTGGAGATATATTTGAAATCACGTTGTCCTGTTGTTACATTGTGAAACAACACACCTATACACAAGCACTCATCTGATATAGGTGAATGATAATAATTCAATGCTGCATATTCAATGTTGTACATTATATTTCCTCCTTCCCTATCTATTATTATATGTCAAAATTGTGGATATTATCACATCCAAATTATCGACTCTATATAGAATATAATTTATAAGTTCATCAATATCTTTCTGTTTCGGTCTCCATTCTTCCGGAATAATGTCGATGAATTCTGTTATTATATCATGATTAATCTTGCTTTTAAAGACTGAACTTTCCTTTTCCAACATCTCCTTTCTAACAGAAAAATTTTCAAAAAACATTTCATACAAGTAAGAATTATACTCCAATACCTTCGTGTCTAATAAATCATTTTCTTCCATTGCCCGTTTCAAGCAACTTGCATCCCAAAATGTTTGATTAATAAAAACATGTGTATGATCTATTACTTTTAGTGAAATATCGCCCTTAAAAAATCATACTAAAAGATTTCCGGGATTTCTATCTGTATTAAATATAACATGATCAAATAGTAGAATCTTTACAAAATCCTCCTTATTTCTCATCTTACTAATAATGGTAGGAAGTAGTTTTGTAACCTTTGGCATATATTCCGAGAAAAAAGCTTTTCCATAATTAAGCGGAGTAGCAAGTTCTTCATCTTGTATTTCTGAAGAACTGTCCAAAATGCAAACATTTACGAACTAAATACTGTCTACTACCCCAATAAACTCCTTTTCCAGCGCATCCCAGTCTGTATTTCTGTCATCCTCCATTGTTTCCAAGGTTGACTTATAATACTCCAAATTCTCTTCTATATAATTATTTATCGCTTCAACCCTTGGGCCTTTTTCGGATTCGGACATTTTCACCTTCTTTGCAAGTAACTCCTCTACCGCCGCCTTCATATTCTCCTCAAGAACGGTATTAACCAATTCATCAAAAAGTACCGGCGGTGGGCATTTCTTTTCTTCGATCCATTTACAGGCAAGAATAGGTCTCAGCACGTAAAAATACTTTTTATATTTTACCATGTCATCGCATAGGTAATCGTAGTAGTTCTTTTTTGCCGTACCGTAGTAATGATAAAGTGCCGATTTACATGCAAAGTATTTGCATGCCGTTCTCTCATAGAGCTCCTTCCACTCATCAGTTGTATAATACACAATAGGAGAATTGCTCCACTCAAATAATGTGGCATTGGATTTATGAAAGTGCTTTAATGCCTTTTTTAAATCCCATCCGTTGATATCAAGCACCTCATTTAATTCCCAATCGATAAAGTCCTTGTTCTCTCTAAGGGATAAATAAAAGTTTTTATTGCGAACATAGATAAATCTTACATCATAATCGCTGTCAGGCGAGGCAAATCCCCAGGCTCTACTTCCCGATTCAATAGCGTGTAACACTTTTATATTCTCTTTTTCTTCTATTTCTCTTATTTTAGAAAGAATCAGTTCTTCTATATTCTCTTTATAATTATCATATCTCATCACGAATCACCCTTTCATTTATTGTCATAACCAATTCCTGCACACTTTTAAAATCCGGTTCATCCGGTAATTGCGTATGCTTGGAAGCGTAATGCAGTTTCTTTTCATACTCTCTCATCATATCATAGAAGCTGTCCGTAAAAGTTCCCTCATCTATTTGATATTTTCCAAAGCGGATATCCATCAACAATTCATGTTCTTTTTCTCTGTATGTATTGATTTCTCCCTTTTCCAGTATATCAATGGCCATCATAAATAATCTCATAAGATGCATGGCGTGCTTATTTAAATGAAGATCGTCTTTCTTTTTATTCCTCTTTCCGATTTTATCATAGTCTTTTACAACATTTGACATTGTATTCCACATACTTACATAATCTCTTAGCGGATAGTGGTTTAACTTGGCATTGACAAATATCTCAGTTTCAAGCTCCGGATTAACCGCCTTATCTATAAAAATTTCCAGACTTCCGTTTTCAAAGTTCTTATAACTTGAGTTAAAACTGTACATTGCATTCTTTACAGAATTAAAAATATGCTGTTCCCTTTCACTTTGTGGAAATGTGTCTCTGGCAAGTGCATTCTGTAATCTTCTAAGTTGCGCATCCGCATAGCCCCCAAATGACTGAATAGCTCTTTTTGATAAAAACAATCGTTTATTATCAAGAAGCATTTTCCCGATATCATTAAGATATAGATAATTATCCGGTGCAAGTCCAAGCAACTCTATTGTATTCGGATTGCAACTCAAAAGTAAATTCACCATTTTATTGAATGCATAGATAACGGTATCCGTATTATCATCCACATACTGTTCAAACTGTGTAAGTCCTATAAGATCCGATTTTTGATTGAGTGTAATTCCTCTTATATCTATATCGCTGCTTTCTATATTTGTCCCATATGCATAGCTTCCTGCAAGCCCAAGCAAAATCACATGCTTTCCAAGATGCTCATTTTTATTTATAAAATCATATTCGGGTTTGTTTAAAATATCTTTCATTCTCTTACTCTTTTTACTCCTCATATTCTCAAGCACTCGGTATTCTTAATCTTTATTTTTGAACCGAACTTGATATCAATTCACTTATGATTTTATCATATATACATTATATTTTGACTTTTATTTCAAATAAAAAAGCCGTTGCCAAACAGATATATCCGTTAGACAACAGCCCTATTACTTATCATTATGATTACTTGCCAAGTCTTGCCTTACCTAAAGCATCTGTAGCTATAATAGCCGCATACAACTCATCAGGTGTTACATCTCCTGCAAGGTTATGTATTGTTTCTCCCTTTTTACCATGATCTTAAGATTGGAGCCTTTTTCAAAAATATAATAAAAGATACTAGAATACAGTTTGACCCAAACCTGGTAAATAGATTCCTTACTTATTCTCGTATACTTAATCCTGACTCCAAGCTAGGTACTCATCAGAATCTTGTTGGCTTTTACGAGCAACCTACATTTGGTTACGAACACATTCTTCGTACACTTGACATCATGTATGATCATTATGATGAGTATATTTCTCATCTATATGATGCAAGTACGAAATTAATAAAGAGAGATACCTCTGTATGTTTTTTTGACTGCTCAAACTATTACTTTGAAATATAATCAAATGATGAAGATTATATTGATCCGGTAACCGGTGAAGTGACTAAAGGTCTACGAAAATATGGTGTGAGTAAAGAGCATAGACCAAATCCTATTGTACAAATGGGACTATTTATGGACAAAGATGGAATACCGCTATCTATGTGTATTTCTTCCGGCTCTGATAATGAGCAAACTACTGCTATTCCTTTGGAACAAAAGCTAATAACTATGTTTAATGGTAAAAAGTTTATTTATTGTGCTGATGCCGGTCTTGGGTCTTTAAATATCAGAAATTTTAATTCTATGGGTGGCAGAGCTTTTATTGTTACTCAATCCATAAAGATGCTTTCTAATACCTTAAAAGAAGCTATTTTTAGTGATATTGATTATCGCTTATTATCTAATGACAAACCTGCAACTATTCAGCAAATGAAAGATTTTGATAGGTTTGATAAAGTTAATGCAGAACTGTACGATGATAGGATATACAAGATAATCCCTGCTGATAAGGCATTTGACCTTGAACTTTATGAAGAAAAGGCATGTAAGAATGGTACTATTAAGAAAGTTAAGTCAAAGGCCGTAGTTCCACAAAAGATTATTGTCTCATTCTCAAGAAAAATGATGGAATATCAAAGGTTTATACGAAATCACCAGATAGAAAGGTCTAAGAAACTCCTTACTAAGCTGGATCCGGAAACCTATAAAAAAGGGGCAACTGATATAACTTGTTTTATAAAACGAACCACATCAACATACTCCGGTGAAAAAGCTGTAGATACCTACGAGCTTAACCAAGAAGCCATAAATGAAGAGGAGAAGTATGATGGATTCTATGCAGTAGCAACAAATCTTGAAGATTCAGCTAAGTATATCTTAGAGATTAGCTCAAACAGATATAAAATAGAAGGCTGCTTTGGAATAATGAAAACCAATTTTTCAGCCAGACCTGTATTTCATCAAAATAGAGAGCGAATAGTAGCACACTTTATGGTCTGTTACACAGTTCTTTTAATATATAGGATTCTGGAAAAGAAGCTGGATATGTATGGAACGCATTTCACTGTAGAGAATGTTATAGAAACTTTGAACAACATGCAGGTAGCTAATTTAGAAGATGTATGCTATATGTCAACATATAATAATTCACAAGTACTAACATCATTAAATGCTATCTTTAATCTTGAATTGGACAAGAAATACTATCAGCCAAAAGATTTAAATAAAAAAATAAAAAAAATTTCAACTTGAACTTTCCATACAACATTTTTTAGATACTTAAAAAAGTGGCTAAAGCCTTGTAAATACAGGGTTTTAAGCCACTTTTCTATTCCCAAACTGTTGAAGATGGGATATTAACATAGTGAAAACATCCACTTCTTGCCTCATTCCATACTACATGTTTATTGGAAAATGCATGTTTTTAGCTTTTTGTATTGTAAGTAATTAAAAAAGTCAAAAATGAATAACCCATTTCTGACTTTCTTAATGCTATATTGATTTTACACACACCTATTTTTTCAGACATAGTGCCCTTCTACAGAGAATCTAATAAGAAAGCAAACCTTTCAGTACCGTAGCACATCCGTCAATTACAGGAGTCGAACTATCTAACATAATATTATAATTATTGTAATCATTCCATTTTCGTGCAATATTGGCATAATAATACCCAGCTCTTCTCTTATCGAACCGTTTTCGAACGCATTCCACCACCTCTAATTCTTACTTTCTTATACCCCTATACAATAATCACATGCTTTACTTGTACTAATCTTGCCGTCTTCTTTTATCTATCTCCAACGCTACCTTGGCAGCTACATAAAAATCATCTTTCCGGAGAATATTTCTTTTATCCAATTCATAAAACAACCTCTCATATCCAAAATAATTTCTCGGTATTTTTAATATTCTCTTTCCTCCTGAATAGATTTCACATGGATATTCAGAGGCTTCACCTATAATCTTTGCATTGCTTATCTCACTCCATAAATACTCACTTCTTTTAAACGGAAACTGATTTATTAATATCTTTTTATCGCTTACTTCTGTTTTTGTAAATAAAACAAATACTAAAAAATATATTCCGAGACTTGAACTTAATAATAGCAACGGCAACACACCCGCCCACTTCGTCTCCAGAATTTCTGATGGGCCTACTTTACATAAAACCCAAATCATCATAAAAGTAATGTATATATACAAAAATATTGCAATCAGATATTTTTTACCCGGTCTTATCACTATTTTACTATCCTTCGTTTTCATCTTCCGCCCCCTTCATTAAACGCTTTTTAGCAGTAAAATCCACATACTTTCAGTTTTATTCGGCCACCCGACTCAAAGCTAAAGCTTAATTGTATAAATCCGCCAATATACTTTATAGCATTGACCTCTTTATTACAACAACCGACAAGGCTATATAATGTAAATTATATTTTAATAATACTGCCTTGATACTTATATTTTATCAAATCTTTTATTAATATTCATCACGATTTTGCTGAAAATTATCAGCTTTATTGAACAAAGTAATTTTTTAATAAACTGCAATATAATTTTAAATTATCTTCTTAAAACTCTATGTGTACTGCATATCTTCTCTTGCATACATATACTTACACAATCTCAAAATATGCCGATTCTCCTCTTTCACATTCATTAACATAAAAAATTTAAAACAAAAATTTAAAACAAAAATTTGAAAAAAATACATACCGGCTTATTCCGTTACTTAACAGCTGCCGCCTTGCAATCCATCTTACAAAGCAGCAGCCTTTCATCATTTTTTCTTATCTTCCTGTTTTTTTCTTTCTACAAATCTTCCCATATAATAAGCTATTATTCCGACACCTATACCTGTCTGTACACAAAAAAGCAGACTTTCAACTTCTCCCGGAAGTTCCTTTCCTAAGACGGTTTCTATAACCGGATTAAACCACGGCTCATATTCTCCGTCCTATATTTCTGAAACCACTTCACTTCCGTCATCATCAGAACCGCCAAATTCGGCATTCTTAAGCATAAATAAAGGCACTATTGCCATCAGTACAACTATTACAAGTAAGCTTATAACAAGTTTTTTATTCTTTGACATTATTTAACACCTCCTCTTTATTTATAAAATCATATTCAGGTTTATTTAGAATATTTTTATAGTCAGTCACTATGCTCCTCCTCTAATAATATCTATTTTATATACTACTATTTTATAAGTTCAAATTTTCATATACATTATTTATCAATAATTGTATACATCTATGCACCATTATTTTTTCAATCTTTACTGCATAAAACTTTTCCATCTAATCTAAAATATAAATATTGTAATTTGGTATTATCAGGTACATATAATTGATGCCTTGGATTGCCTTTCACCGTAAGCTTGCCACGACATACCCACTTCCTGTCCGGGGCAATAGCTAAAATTTCATTTAAGCAATCTTTCAAATATTTTCTTTTCTCTATGGCGTTTCCCCAAGAAGCCA
>CAUQKD010000037.1:0-14411 GCA_963518365.1 uncultured Lachnoanaerobaculum sp.
TAAAAGAGATTTAATTGATAAATCTTTTTAATATATTTTCACCTCTAAGTATCGTTTTATTGTACTTAGAGGTGAAAATCAAACCTATTTTTTCTTTATTTTAAAGAACGCTTATAAAGTTCTACAATAATTACTCAACACTTTTAATTATTTTCGACTTGCAATTTTATATATTTTGATGTAGTATCAATATATGTTATATGTAGTTTTTGAAACTATGTAAATCTACATTAAGGAGGTATTTATGAAAGCAAAAAATAGAGAGAAAACAAGATTTGGTGTACTGCCGGGTACTATATCAATACAAATAAGGGAACCCGGATCTGCAATCACTCACTTTGTGGGACTTATACTTGTTTGGATAGGTGCATTTCCATTGATGCAAAGAAGTATAGAACATGGAAGCTTTATCACATCCCTGTCTATGCTTGTATTTATTATATCAACTACACTCTTATATACGGCCAGCACATTATACCACTCTGTAGTGCTGGATCTGAAAAAAACAATGATATTCAGAAAAATAGACCACACAATGATTTCCGTACTGATAGCAGGAACTTATACACCTGTATGCCTTACAGCACTTAAGGGCTTTACAGGATATATGTTACTTACAGCCATATGGGCACTTGCTGTCGGAGGAATTTTTCTAAAAATCTTCTTTGTCAGTTGCCCAAAGTGGTTATCATCTATTATATATTTAATAATGGGATGGCTTTGCATGTTTGCCTTAAAACCACTCTATAAGACGTTACCGCTTTCAGGATTCTTATGGCTGCTGTTTGGAGGTATTTCATATACACTTGGAGCTGTAATCTATGCATTTAAACTGAAAGCATTTAATGAAAAATATATCTACTTCGGTTCACATGAAATATTTCATGTGTTTATAATGCTTGGAACATTCTGCCACTATATGCTTTTATATACCACACTTTCATTCTATTGATAAATATTACTGCAAAATATAATTTCAGTTATTAAATAGGGCTGTTTATCAGCCCTATTTATATTTATTTACTATAATCTCTATTTACTATTTTTTGTGCATTATAACAGAATTCATCAAGTGTTATTTCATCCAACAAATACTTCTGAAACAGCTTACCCATTTCTGAAATATTTATCATTGAACCGGAGGTTAAAGGTCTTGCCTTTAAATCAACATCTTTGACATATTCTCTTATAGTATCAATATCCGGAACATTTATATTTTCATTCAATATAACATCTACTCTTGCCGGAATCTGATTCATGGCATTACTGTATTCTATACATCCCTCTTTACTTGAAACATACTCTAAGAAACGCTTTGCAGCAGATTTATTCTTTGAAGCTTTATTTAATACATATTGCCATGTCGCAATATTTGTAGTCAAACTTTTTATCTTAGGAAGTTTGGATAAATGTATCTCATCTTTACCATATTTCCCGGAATTATAAAATACATTTATTGCCCCGCTATACATGAATACACTTCCATACTTTCCGTCTATAAATTTCTGCTCCATTTGTTCATATCTGTCTATCATTTGACCTTTAGATGTATAGCCGTTTTTTAACATATCATGTAAGAATATTACGGCAGCTCTTGTATCACTGTTATTCCAATTATAATAATCTCCACCAAACATATTTATAAACTGTGATAAATCATTGTATATATATGTTTCTTCCCAAGCACCGCCATAAGCATATACAGCTGTACCATAATCATAATCTAAGAATAGTAAAAAATCCTCAATGTTTTTAATATCTTGGAGCTTAGATTGTCTGACATACTTTTCATTTACCCAAAACATCATAATATCCATCATATAAGGTACAGAAAAGATACTGTTCTTATACATTGATACTGATTCTACATAGTCCTTAGGATATAACTGTAATACATCTTCTGTCATAATATCATCCAACGGCTCCAAATATCCTTTTGATTTAAACTCACTAACCATCTCATCATTTACTGAAATCAAATCTATATCAGTGCTTCCTGAATAAAGTTTAGTTGATATTTCAGCTTGTCTGTTATTTGCATCTTCCGGACAAGGTACTACATTGATTTTTATGTTTAATTTCTTTGAAATATTATCAATATACTTAATAAACTCAGGATTATCAGCCTCTATATGCATTATATTTAATTCTTCAAAAGAATCTGATTTGACTTCTTTTTTATTTTCGTTATTATTCGTGCATGACATTAAAAATAAACAAATGCATAAAATGATAATATATAATGTTTTTTTCAATTCTACACCTATCTTGGATGCCTGTACTCTCTGCTTAAAATTGGTGAAAATGGTGTATGCGGCTCACTCTGATACCAATAAGCAACGCTTGCAACATCATCTTGTCGTTCAAACAGACCTCCATGTCCGACACCGATTTGTTGTATAGTAACTCTTAAGTCTTCTTCAAAACATATGGGATCCTGTATATGCCATCTATAAAATCCCCTCATGGGCAAACAATCATCATTGTGGTAATCGTTGTGAATCAGTTCATCATGTGAAGAATAATAGGGATATCCCATATATGCAGTATTATAATTTTGTTCTACAGTCTTTCCGTTTATTTGCTTTGCAAAACTCCAAGATCCTCCAAAGTAATCTTCAGTTCCGGTACCGCATATTGTAGGATATTCTATATCTCCATCTATATAAAACTTTACTTCACCTTCACCCCACCAGTATCTTTCCAATGTTGTCAATGCCAAGTATGTACCTACATAATGCCCTCTACCTTTAACATTATCAAGTATTACATAGTCCTTACCTATTGTGGTAAATCTCTCTCTTCTCCACTGTGCATGAAAATATGCAGTATCTTTTGGAAGATCATTGACTATACAGTAGTCTATTTGATAGAAGAAAGCAGGTATTGGATTCACATGCTGATTTTCTAAAGTAATTCTTGCTCTTTTTTTAAAAGGCATCTGGAAATAGCTGTTTAATCCTCGATTTGGAATAACTGCTATAGGAATAGAGTTCACTGCGCATTCTCTTGCAAATCCACAGCAAAACAAATCTCCCAACGGACTCTCTACAGAAGGTACTTCCTCATCATCCCAATACATCCTTATTACCAGGTCACTTAAAACAAAGCAATCCGCTTCTGTAGTCTTATTCGTAACTGTAATCCATATATGATTTATGATACCCGGTCCTTTTATATCTGCAAGTGTTACAGTTGTCCCACTTGGTATATCTCTTAAACAGGGGCTACCCTTTCTTGAAGGTCCGAGATTACTTGCCGCCATCCCGCCTTTACCCTTTTCTCCTGTAGGGTTTTCTGCATTTATTGCCCTACTTTTTCTATTCTTTAAAACAGCTAAATTTCCTAAACTTCCATATAAATCGTTCATAAATTCTCCTCCAAATATAAACTATGATTTAACACCGCCTGCCATAATTCCGTCCATAATTTGTTTTTCAAAGATTGCTACAAATATTATTATCGGCAAAAGTATAATCCATCCCATAGCACTGACCAAATCCCATGGCACTCCGTACATGTTATCTCTTAAAGGAAGTTGAACAATTGCTACCGATAACACCTGAATTCCGTTTGAGTAATATAAAGGTGTAAAAAAATTATTTAAACAATTTATAAAATTTATAATACATACAGTTGCAATAGCAGGTTTCATTAGAGGTAAAACTATATAAAAAAGTATTTGTATAAAGTTCGCACCGTCTATTGAGGCCGCTTCTTCAAGAGAGATAGGAATCTTCCCAACAAAATTATTTAATATCAAAACTGTAAAAGGAATCACTGAACTTACATATAATAAGATCAATCCTTGATAAGTATCAAACATCCCAACCTTTTTCATAAATTCATATAAAGGTCTTGCAGTTACTACTTCAGGAATAAGTAAAGTTGCAAGTATAAATGCAAAAGCTATACTTATCCATTTTGACTTAAATCTTGAAAATCCATATGCAGCCATTGTGCATAATATTGTGCTTATTATTAATGTACTGCCTACAATCAGTATTGTATTTCCTATTTTACTCAATAATCCTACATTTTCAATGAGAAATTTATAACTGTCAAGTGTAGGATGATTCGGTAGATAATCTATAGGCTTCTTAAATAATTCTCCTGCCGGTGTAATTGATGAAATAAAAATCCAATAAACAGGAAATAGGATAAAAAAAGCGACTACAATAAATAATAACCATTTACACATAGTGATACATTTCTTATATATTCTATACTTTATATTACTTTTCATATCACACCTCTTAATTAATCATTGTATTTATTCATAAATCTGATGTTCACCCAACTAAACAATGCCATCAAAACAAATAACATAATAGCTAGAGTTGATGCATATCCTATATTTAAGTTGGTAAACGATTCCATAGCTATACGGTAAGCTATTAGAGATGTATCCTCACCCGGACCACCTGATGTCATAGCATATACCAAGTCAAATGATGTTAATCTCCACAATGTAAATGGAATACATAATGTAAGTATATTCTTAATTATCAGAGGCAGAGTAATTTTGAAAAATATTTGAACACTGTTAGCGCCGTCCACCTTAGCCGCTTCATACACATCTTCTGATATGAATTGTAGTCCGGATAAGATAAGGATTGCAAAAAAAGGTAAATCTTTCCATAAATCCATGGATATGACTGCTCCCCTGGCAGAGCCTGTATTTATTAACCAATTAAATTGAAAATCCGGTACAAATCTTCTTATTAAATCATTAATTAAACCATAGTCATTATTAAATCCCCATTTTGCCGCCATGCCTATAACAACTGCCGGCATAGCCCAAGGTATTAACACTATGGTTCTCAAAAAGCGTCTTCCTCTAAACTTCATATTGAGAATCAAAGCTAATACAGTACCTAATAAAACATGAAAAAGCATAGATACAACAACAAAAATTACTGTAAACTTTATTGATGAAATAATCTTATCATCCTTAAATACATCAATATAATTTTTAAATCCTATAAACTCATGTATCCCTGATAATACTTTAATATTATATAGACTGTTTATAAATGTTATTACTATAGGATATATTGTTGTAAAACCCCTTATTACTACTATAGGTATTATCAAAATTACAGGTATATATTTTTTTATCTTATTGTTAGTATTCAAAATAATCCTACCTCCACTTATATAAAAACAAATGCTACAGCTTACATTATGTTAAATCAAAATATACTGTAGCATTTAAAGTATTCTATTTGTATTTGTTTACCAGTTCCTGTGCTTTCTTACAGAATTCATCAACGGATATTTCACCCTTCATACACGACTGATATATTGTTCCCATATCTGTAATAAATTCCATAGTTTGAGGTAACATAGGACGACCCTGCACATTGCACTCTGATGCGTATCTGCTGTACATCTCTTTTGCCGGATCTGTATCAGGCACAACCTTCTCGGCAACATCCTTTCTTGCAGGATAACGATCAAATGCCTTATATGATGCCTCCATTCCCCCTTCAGATGCCATATACTTTAAAAACTTTATTGCTGCTTCCTTATTCTTGGAAGCGGTGTTCAGTACATAGCTCCATGAATCTGTAAATATTGCCCTCTTACCGTCATTTGTCATTGAAGGCACCATAGCCATATGTATCTTATCTTGTCCTAACATACCTGCTTTTTCATAATCTGTTCCAAGTCCCCACATAAACCAACATCCATACTTTCCGTCATTTGCCTTTGGGTTCATCTGCTCATACTTATCAGCAATCTGATCAATAGGGGTCTGTTTATTCTGTACCATATCATATAAAAACTGTATTGCTTCCTTATTCTCCGGCCTTGTCCAATCAAAGTAGTCTCCACCGAACATATTTACAAATTGTGCAATCTCATTAAATACATATGTTTTTTCCCATGAACCGCCATAGCCATATCTTCCATCTTTTGAAGCAGCAAGCATATATTTCTTAAAATCTTCCTTTGTATCCAACTTATCTATTCCTGCTTCATCCAATATCTTCTGATTTACCCAAAATGCCAGATAACCTGCATAACCCGGAACTCCGATAATGTTTCCTTGTTTATCTGTAATCATCTGATCTAAATAGCCCTTTGCAAATTCACCTCTGATATCCTCTGTCATAACAGTATCATTCAATCCGTCAAGCCACCCGGAATTTTTAAATGATGCACTCATCTCATCATTTATCTCAAGTATATCTACACTTGAATCACCTGTAGAAAGGATAGTTGTTATTTTTTGCTGACGAGTATCGGAGTCTGTAGGTGCTGCAATTACATTTATTTTTAAACCTGTAGCATCTTCGACATTCTTAAGCCAATCTCCAAAGTCTGCATCAGTAGTATTTATACTATAAAGTGTTAAGTCATATTTATTACCACTGTTATCACTGCCTGAAGATTCTTTTGCATTACCGCCACACCCTGATAATATACCTGTTAAAAACATTGCTCCCAACATTATTTTTGCGATTTTCTTCTTCATTTTCCCTCCATCTATTTGTTATATATTGATTTTGATATATAAATAATAATAAAGTTTTTCATCTAAAAAAATACAATATATTACGAACCGTTTATATTATTTTTGTTTGTATTGTTTTATATTTTCTCTACATCTATAATAATTTCTATGTAAACAAGGAGGTATTTATGTATATTATAAAATATTTGAAATCTTTTATATTTTCAAAATATCATCATAGATTGGTATTCTCATTTTTAATATGTACATTATTGCCACTTATTGTAATGGGATCTGTACTATACAGTATTACACATAAAATCGCAGGTGACAGTATATTAAATTCAATTATTCTTGCAGATGATCAACTTAATATAAGAATAAATAATAGATTAAATCAAGTTCAAAAGGTATCATATGCTATCAGATATGATATGTACTCATTGATGCAAAGAATGTCACACACCGATGAGGACTTCTCTATACTTACAAATGTAAGAGATAATATATATCTACTGAAATCAACTTTTAATCTTTATCATATAGATATTTTCCTGGATGAAAAAAATATTGCTTCTTCTGAAGGATTATTCTTTCACCCACTATACGATTTAAAAGAATATGGGCTTGAAAATATTGTAAATATGGACTCTAAATGGATTTATAAACCGAACTATCAGTTACCCTATGTTTTAGATAACAGCAAAAAATCACAAGATGTAATAGGCTATGTGCATACACTAAATGATCAAGTCACCAAAGAAACTGAATATACATATATAGTACTGATAAATACAAGTGAGTTTTATGATATGTTAAATGAAAGTTTTGAAGGGGTTGATCTTACAGGATTTATTATGGATACCAATGGTAATATTATCTCACATACAGATAAGGAACTTATCGGTACAAAATTAGATGATGTTATACTAAATTCCATTTTAAGTAATACGAAAAAAATATATGCTGATAAAAATTTATATTATCATGCAGTTGCTCTGGATAATGGTTGGTATCATGTTACTGAAATTCCAAAAATATATGTCTATAGGAATATATATACTATACTTCAGACATTTTTTCTGATTATATTTATATCTATACCTATAATACTATTTGTAATTTTCCTTACATCTGCAAATTTAACAAACAGAATCAGCAAGCTTTCATCTGCTATGGATAATTTTAAACTTGGCAAAAAAAGTATCAGCTTCAGTTATTTAACAAATTTAAATAACTCTAATTATTATGATGAAATAGACAGGCTCGGTTTAACATTTTTAAATATGCAGAAATCTATAAATAGAAATATGCAATCCATACTTGATTTGACTGTGTCGGAGGAGAAACTTAAATATCAGCTGTTACAATCACAGATTAACCCTCATTTTTTATATAATATACTTGGTACAATAAAAACCTGCCAAACTATCGGTAAACCTGATATAGCCAATCACATGATAGATAATTTAACAAGATTTTATAGAATGTCTCTTAGAAAATCAGGAGAAAAAATAACTATAAAAGATGAGCTTGAAATCTCAAGACTGTATCTTGAGATGGAGCAACTCTGTCGTAAAGATACGTTAAGTTGGAGTATAGACGCGGAAGATGGTATAGAGAATTATCTGATATGTAAATTTACATTACAACCGTTCCTTGAAAACTCTATTCTACATGGTTACTCTGCCGAACATCAAAGCATACATATATCTGTATCTGTATGTTATGGTGACGATGAAATAATTATTGTTATAAATGATAATGGATGTGGAATTGAACCGGATAAGCTGTCAAAAATCAGATACCAATTAAAAAATCATATAGTGGACTATAACCAACATTTCGGTATTTGCAATGTAAATAAAAGAATATCCAGCACAGAATTTGGTTCTGGGGAAATTACAATTAAAAGTTATTTAAATGAGGGTACTACTATTACTATAAAGTATGCCCAGATGGAGGAAAACGATTGAAAAAGGTAATTTTAATTGATGATAATTATATTGTCTCTGAAGGTATTAAAATGAATATTGATTGGAATTACTTAGACGCCGAAGTATCTTTTACCGCACAAAATGGTAAAGATGCTCTTGAATATGTAAAAAATGAACATATAGATCTGATAATTACAGATATAGAAATGCCAAATATAGACGGCATAACACTAAGCCATGAGATATTAAAAATAAATTCATATATAAAAATAATACTTATAAGTGCATATGATAAATTTGAATATGCAAAACAAGCTGTGAGGCTTGGAGTATGTGATTATATTGAAAAGCCTATAGACTATGTATTTTTAACCGAAAAAATAAAAAATGCTTTTGATAAGATAGATAGAGAACATAAAAATCTTTCTATTTTAAAAGAGAGTAAGCAACTTATGATAACTAAACTTTTTCAAGATATATTATATTTCTCATCCAATAAACCTTCAAAATATTTTGAAAAATATATTAGTTACCTTGACCTTAAAATAAATTATTCATTCTTTAATATAGTAAAATTGGAAATTGAAAGTCCGATATTGTTTGAAGAAGATGATGGCGTATTGACATTTCAGATGGAACTTTTAAATATATCAGATACTTTTAAAAAAGCATGTGAATTATTTGATAATATTTATTGCATTCAAGATTTAAATAACTTAATATTTATAATTGCACAAAACAGCAATACTCCGTCTCATTTTCAATATGTCATTCATAAAACTGTCTCAGCTTTTTTTGATTCCTACAAAAACTCTGTATTCAATATAAGCATTGGAATTGGAACTATTGTAGATAGTATATGGAAATTAAATATATCCTATGAAAATGCTTGCCATGCATTAAAATATAGATTTTTTTATCCAAATAAAAATATATTTGATGCATTGGAAGCTACAGGTAAAGAATTCAGCTTACTGAATAACTCGGATTTTATTGAAGAGGAATTTATAAGTCTGCTATGCAAAAAAGATAATACTGCTATTGAGGAATGGCTTAGGCACTTCTTTGATGAATTATCTAAGAAATATGAAAATAAAAATATTATATTTATTCGTATATACTCATTGCTTGGAAAAATATTGAAATTCCTATATGAAATAAATATTGATACAAGCACTTTGGAACAAAAAATAATCTCGGTATATAGCGGATTTGATACCTTTCATACTTATGATCAATTCTTTCTGTGGATGAAAGAAATCTGTAATTTAGTATGTGATAAACTAAGTCTGTCTTTAAAATCATACCATGACCAAACTTATGAGCTTGTTGATAATTATATTAAAAATAATTTTGAAGATAATTCACTAAACCTCAATGATATAGCCAGATATGCAAATATGAGCCCTTCATATTTAAGTGCATTATACAAAAAAAATAACAATAAAAGTATAAGTGATACAATCACTTCATATCGCATTGAAGCAGCTAAGGAATACTTAGTAAACAGTACCCTTTCACTAAAAGAAATAAGTATAAAATGCGGATATGCCAATCAGTACTATTTCAGTACGAGCTTTAAAAAACAACTCGGTATCTCTCCGTCCGGATACAGAGAAAAATACTCATCCCTACAATAACCCTTTTGTATAGACCTATGCCCTTGACTAATACCTTGGCTTTGTGATACAACTTAGATGTTTCATTGGAGGGAATATGAATCAATATTTAATAATTTCCTTTCAAGCTGTTGTACTGTTTCCGATAGTGGTGGCTGTTTTTACATTGCCTTATATTGCTTATAACTACCACAAATACGGGTCCATACTCAGCTTGAAAGTTTTAATAGTTTACTCTTTTATATTTTATCTGCTGTGTATGTACTGCCTTGTCATACTTCCGCTGCCAAGCCCTGAAAAAGCTGCTACGCTACACAGCCACAAGATGCAACTTGAGCCTTTTTTATTTATTAAAGACATAATAAAAAAAGCTCATGTTATCCCAAGCGAACCGAGGACATGGCTTACAATAGTACTGAACAAAGCGTTTTTGGTAAATATATTGAATCTGTTTTTGGCGGTACCTTTCGGAATGTATCTTCGCTACTATTTCAAAAGGTCATTTTCACAGACATTTATACTTTCACTTTTACTGTCGCTTTTCTTTGAGATAACTCAGCTTACTGGACTGTACTTTATATACTCCGGAAGCTACAGACTCTTTGATGTGGATGATTTGATAGTAAATACACTGGGAGGAATACTCGGTTATGCCCTTGTCGGACCTCTTATGATAATACTGCCGTCAAGAGATGAACTTGATGAAGTCAGCTATAAAAGAGGTATGGAAATATCGCTGTTCAGACGAGTTGTATCTTTCTTTTTTGATATGGCATTTGTAACTATAATAACCATACTTAGCAGACCGCTTATGAAAACATTTCATATCGTCAGAGTATTTGAGATAGTTACATTATCATATTTTTCAGTTTTACCGATACTTACTAAGGGCTCCACTCTTGGAAACTTTATTACAAGTACAGCTATAGTTTCAAATGGCGGAGGACGTCCAAGATTTTTTTCATACTTTCTACGCTATGGTTTATTCTTTGGAGTATACTTTTACATTCCTGTATATATACGCCTAGTATTAGAGAATTTTATCTTGATAAATACTGATGCTTCAAAGGATATGGGCGTTGTCACAATAGAGATTTTGCTTTATCTGTTGTACTTCTTATTCTTGCTTGTGGCTGTAATAAAAGCTGCACTGCATAAAAGTCTCTTCTATGAAAGGTGGTCAAAAACAAAGATTGAAAGTACAGTAAAAGTAAAATAAATACCGCCTATAATATGAAATATATCAAAAGCAGGATCGGCACAAAACACCGACCCTGTTTTTTTATACTGTGATTACTCTTATTTATAGTTTACAATCTTTCCGAAATCAGGCTTTAGACTTGCTCCGCCTACAAGACCACCGTCAATATCGGCCTCTGCAAACAACTCTGCGGCATTGCCTGCATTTACAGAGCCGCCATACTGAATTCTAATCTTCTCGGCTACATCATTTCCATAGACTTCTCTGATGCAATCTCTGATAGCCTTACATACTTCTTCGGCCTGTGCTGTTGTAGCAGTCTTTCCTGTACCGATAGCCCAAATAGGCTCATAAGCGATAACTGCATCAGCTGCATTGTCTGCACTTACATTTTGGAATGCAATCTTTATCTGTGTTCTGATAAAGTCTATTGCAATGCCCTGTTCTCTCTGTGTAAGAGTCTCACCGCAACAGATAATAGGTATGATACCATGCTCAAACGCCTTAAGTACTTTCTTGTTTACAGTCTCATCTGTCTCTGCAAAGTATTCTCTTCTCTCTGAATGTCCGATAATAACATACTTTACACCTACATCTGTAAGCATATTTGGAGCAATCTCACCTGTATATGCACCGCTCTCTTCAAAGTACATATTTTCGGCACCGATTTTTATATTGCTTCCTTTAGCCGCCTCAATAGCAGGAATAATATCAATTGCCGGTACACAGAAAACAACATCCACATCAGTATTTGCAACCAAAGGTTTTAACTCATTTATAAGTGCGGTTGTTTCTGAAGGAGTCTTATTCATCTTCCAGTTTCCTGCAATAATTTTTCTTCTTGACATAAAGCTCTCCAATCTGTTTATCTATTGTCTGCAGCTGCAACACCCGGAAGTTCCTTACCCTCAAGGAATTCAAGTGAAGCACCGCCACCTGTTGAAATATGTGTCATCTTGTCAGCAAATCCAAGTCTCTTAACAGCATTTACAGAATCACCGCCACCTATAACCGTTGTTGCATCCTTAAGGTCTGCTACAGCTCTACAGATTTCAAGTGTTCCCTCTGCAAACTTCTCAAACTCGAATACGCCCATAGGACCGTTCCATACTACAGTCTTTGCACCCTCAAGTGCTTTCTTATAGTTTGCGATAGTCTTAGGTCCGATATCAAATCCCGACCATCCTGCTTCTATAGTATCTACAACCTTAGACTCTGTATCATTTGAGAATTCCTTACCCTCTACATGGTCTACAGGAAGTAACAGATTTACACCCTTTTCCTTTGCCTTGTTAATCATCTCAAGTGCATAGTCAAGCTTATCCTCCTCACAAAGTGAGTTTCCGATTTCCTCGCCCTTTGCCTTAAGGAATGTATATGCCATACCTCCACCGATGATAAGTGTATCTACCTTATCAAGGAGATTGTTTATAACGTTAATCTTATCTGAAACCTTAGCTCCGCCAAGAATTGCAACGAACGGACGAACAGGGTTCTCTACAGCCTCTCCAAGGAACTTGATTTCCTTCTCCATAAGGTATCCTACTACATTCTCCTTACAGAACTTGGTTACACCTACATTTGAGCAATGTGCTCTGTGTGCTGTACCGAATGCATCGTTTACAAAGATGTTGTCATCACAAAGTGCTGCAAGCTCTTTAGCGTACTCAACAGCCGCATCATCCTTGCCATACTTTGTCTCTTCAGCTCTGTAACGTGTATTCTCAAGTAATAAAACCTCTCCGTCTTTAAGCTCTGCTGCAAGCTTTCTTGTCTCTTCACCTGTTACCTTAGGATCTGAAACAAACTTTACCTGTACGCCAAGTCTCTCTGAAAGTGCAGGAGCTACAGGTGCAAGGCTCATTTCAGGAAGCGGCTCGCCCTTCGGCTTTCCGAGGTGTGAGCAAAGTATAACCTTAGCACCGCCGTCCAAAAGCTTTTTGATTGTAGGGATTGCACCGTCTATACGGTTATAATTCTGGATAACACCGTCCTTTAGCGGAACATTAAAATCACAACGAACTAATACTTTTTGTCCTTTTAGGTTCTTTAAATCATCTACAGTTTTCTTATTAAGCATAAGTATCTCCTTATTGTAAAAAAAGAGGTCCGGCCCAATATGAGCGGACCTCTTTGGTCTCTTTATCTTTTATATTACTTTAACTCAGCAAAGTACTTGATTGTTCTAACCATCTGTGATGTGTAAGAATTCTCATTGTCATACCATGATACAACCTGTACCTGATATACATCGTCAGCTATATGAGCTACCATTGTCTGTGTAGCATCAAATAATGAACCGAACTTCATACCGATAACGTCTGAAGAAACGATCTGATCCTCTGTATATCCGAATGACTCTGATGTGGCAGCCTTCATTGCAGCATTGATATCTTCTTTTGTAAGTCCTGCCTTCTTAACAACAGCTGTAAGAATTGTTGTAGAACCTGTAGGAACAGGAACTCTCTGTGCAGATCCGATAAGCTTTCCGTTAAGCTCAGGGATAACAAGACCGATAGCCTTAGCAGCACCTGTTGAGTTAGGTACGATGTTTGCAGCACCTGCTCTTGCTCTTCTAAGGTCACCCTTTCTGTGTGGTCCGTCAAGGATCATCTGGTCACCTGTATAAGCATGGATTGTGCTCATGATACCGCTCTGGATAGGAGCAAGCTTGTTAAGTGTATCAGCCATAGGTGCAAGACAGTTTGTTGTACATGATGCAGCTGAAATAACTGTGTCATCTGCCTTAAGTGTCTTCTCGTTTACGCTGTAAACGATTGTAGGAAGATCATTTCCTGCAGGAGCTGAAATAACAACCTTCTTAGCACCTGCTGTCAAGTGAGCTGAAGCCTTCTCCTTTGATGTATAGAAACCTGTACACTCAAGTACAACATCTACTCCGATCTGTCCCCAAGGAAGCTTTGATGCGTCTGCCTCTTTGTAGATTGTAATTTTCTTTCCGTCAACTGTGATAGAATCCTCACCTGCCTCAACAGTGTGCTTTCCTTCACCGATACGTCCGGCAAAACCGCCCTGTGCCGTATCATACTTTAAAAGATGTGCCAACATCTTAGGATCTGTAAGATCATTTATTGCTACTACTTCATATCCGTCAGCCTCAAACATCTGTCTGAAGGCAAGACGACCAATACGACCAAAACCGTTAATTGCTACTTTTACCGACATTTTAG
>CAUQKD010000038.1:0-14292 GCA_963518365.1 uncultured Lachnoanaerobaculum sp.
AGTGTTGCAGCCGAGTTTGCAAAGGCACTTAAGGTACCTACAGGCAGGAAAAACGGATATTTGGAAGGGGACAATGTTATAGTTACATGGTGTGTAGGACATCTTATAACTATGAGTTATCCTGAAAAGTATGATGAAAAGTTCAAACGCTGGTCTCTTGACACTCTGCCTTTTTTACCTAAAGAGTTCAAATATGAAGTGATTGACGGAGTGAAAACTCAGTTTGATATAGTCTCAAAACTGTTGAACAGAGAAGATGTTGATACTATATATATCTGTACCGACTCGGGAAGAGAGGGTGAGTATATCTACAGACTTGTGGATATGATGGCAAATGTAAAGAATAAGGTCAGAAAAAGAGTCTGGATTGATTCACAGACTGAAGAGGAGATACGCAGGGGTATCAAAGATGCCAAAGACTGGTCGTACTATGACAATCTTTCAGCGGCAGCTTTTCTCAGAGCTAAGGAAGATTATTTGATGGGTATCAACTTTTCAAGGATTCTTACACTTAAGTACAGCAGAAATGTGGCAAATTTTTTAAAGCTTGACAGAGCGGTATTAAGTGTGGGAAGAGTAATGACCTGTGTTGTAGGAATGGTGGTCAACAGAGAAAGAGAAATAAGAAACTTTGTAAAGACTCCTTTTTATAAAGTATTGGCAAAGTTTGAAAATAACGGGATGTTCATAGACGGAGAGTGGAAGGTAAATGAAAAGTCAAAGTACTTTAATTCCCCGATGCTCTATAAGGATAACGGCTTTGTGGAAAAGATATATGCACAAAAGCTTATTGAACATGTGGAAGAGATTGCAAATGATAACGGTAGAGAAGCAGAGGTACTCTCAAATGAGAAAAAGAAGGAAGTGAAGAATCCTCCGCTTTTGTTTAACCTTGCCGAAGCACAGAATGAATGTTCAAAGAGATTTAAGATAAGCCCTGATGAAACATTAAAGATTATACAGGAGCTTTATGAGAAAAAGCTTGTTACATATCCCAGAACCGATGCCAGAGTGCTCTCAAGCGCTGTAGCCAAGGAAATAGATAAAAATATCAGGGGACTTTGTAAATTTCCTTTGCTTGCGGATTTCGCAAATGATATACTTAATAAAAGTACATACAAAAATATATCAAAAACAAAGTATGTTAATGATAGTCAAATCACCGACCATTATGCTATAATACCTACCGGGTTTGGAAATATGAATTCTTTAGGCAGATTGCAGATGTTGATATATGAACTGATATGTAGGAGATTTCTTGCTATATTTTATCCTCCTGCCATATATCAGAAGTTTGCCATCAAGTTCGGTATAGGAGATGAGATATTTATCACAAATACCAAGGTTTGTATTGAAAGAGGATTTTTGGATGTATTAAGTCCGATAAAGGAAGAAGGCGATGATGAAGGCGACTCACAAAAGCCTGAATATATAAATATGATTTCATCGCTTAGAAAGGGTTCCAAGTTAAGGCTTGATTCTTTAAGTATAAAGGAGGGAGAGACAGTACCTCCAAAGAGGTATTCATCCGGATCCATAATACTTGCAATGGAAAATGCAGGTCAGCTTATAGAAGATGAAGAACTTCGAAGTCAGATAAAGGGAAGCGGTATAGGTACTTCAGCTACAAGGGCGGATATTTTGAAAAAGTTGTTTGCAATCAAGTATCTGGCTCTCAACAAAAAAACGCAGATAATCACACCTACACTTTTCGGTGAGATAGTATACGAAGTGGTGAATTGTTCCATTTCACAGCTGTTAAATCCCGAACTCACAGCAAGTTGGGAAAAGGGCTTAACAATGGTGTCAAACGGAGATATATCATCAGATGAGTATATGACAAAGCTTGAAAGATTTGTAGGGATCAGATGTCTAAATGTGAAGCAGCTTAATAATCAATATAGTTTAAATGCCGTATTTGAAAAGATTTCAAAAGAATATAAGGGCATGAAAGGATAAAAAATGAAGAAAATCGATGTAAAAACAAAAAAACTTTTTGATCTTGAGGAAACTGTTGCAAAAGAACTTTTTGAGAGATACACATATCCTTGGGAAGTATTCAAGGAGCTTGGAAGCTTCATAGAAGAAGTCGGAGCCACATTGCCTGATACCGAGTATCTGAAGATCGGAAAGAACATATGGGTACATCGTTCTGTAAAGATAATGCCGACTGTAGCACTTGCAGGTCCGCTTATCATAGGAAAGGACGCAAGTATTCGTTCATGTGCATTCTTTAGAGGAAATGTGATTATCGGTGAAAGTGCGGTAGCGGGAAACTCATGTGAGTTTAAGAATGCCATACTTTTCAACAAGGCGCAGGTTCCGCATTTCAGCTATGTTGGTGACTCGATTATCGGATACAAGGCACATCTTGGTGCGTCTGCAATCACATCAAATCTTAAGAGCGACAAGTCCGATGTAGTGCTTCACTTGGAAGATGCAGAGCTTGAGACAGGTCTTAGAAAACTTGGCGCAATAGTAGGCGATGAGGCTGAAGTAGGATGCGGTTCCATTCTGAATCCAGGTACAGTTATAGGAAAGAATACAACCATATATCCGCTTTCAAGTGTAAGAGGTTGTGTAAGCAAGTCATCTATATATAAGAGTGCAGATGATATAGTAACAAAGGCAAAGAAAAAGCCGGTTGTAAATAAATTATAAAATAAAAAGGTCTGAAATCCGCTACAGTTTTGCAGAGGTTTCAGACCTTTTTTGATTAGATTATATGATTTAAAATGTTTTCAAGCAGTGAATAAGGCACTTTTAAATTGCCGTATCCTTTACCTATATCAAGTCCCGGCTTGTGTGCGCCGTGAAAGTCGCTTCCACCTGTCGGAAGCAGATTATATTTTTTTGCTAAAGAGTGAAGCGTTTTTATATCTTCATCTGAATGTGTGGAATGATAAACTTCTATACCGTTTAAACCGAGATCTTTTAAATGAATAAGCAGATTTTCAAGTTCGCTTTTGGAAAATTTGTACTGGAACGGATGTGCAAGTGAAATAAAGAAATGATGTTTGGTTAAAAACTCCATACATCTGTTTGTTGTGATCTTCTTTACAGGTACATACTTGCCTCCGTATTCAAGATATTTTGAGAAGGCTTCGGATTTATCTGCAACTACTCCCGTCTTTATAAGGGTGCCGGCAAAGTGTGCTCTTGTTATCTGAGTATGGGGATTGTCTCCGACCAAATCATCCATAGAGATTATAATGCCGTCTTTTTTGAATCTTTTCAGTATTTCATTATTTCTTTCAGCCCTTTCCTTTGCAAAAAAATCCAAGTCGGCTAATATTTCCTCTTTGATATGAAGCTTTTTCGGAGGAAAAGTATCAGGTAAAAGATATCCCAAAATATGTATTTCCTTTGAGTTGTATACGCAACTCATCTCAACTCCCGCAATCACAGGCAAATCAAGTTCAAGTCCTTTTTTAAAACATTCGTTTACTCCCGTCATGGTATCATGGTCTGTAAGCGCTATGGCACAAAGGTTTGCTTTTTTTGCCAGTGTGGCTACCATAGAGGGAGAAAAGCTTCCGTCGGAAGCGGTGGAATGTGTGTGTAAATCAATATATTTCATATTATCCTCTGAAAATTATTCTGTTTTAATATTTGTCAATAAAAACCATAAACAGTCTAGCACAATGAATTGTTTAAAGCAAATCTTGATTGTTGTACCGGAATCATTTTCTTGGTATAATTTTACTTAAGAATATTACTTTTATTGTAAAAATAAAATATTATTGAGTGGTATTTTAATAATACATTCATAGGGAAATAAAATGTTTAAAAGACGAAAAAAGGAGCAGATGTCCGGTTCTGAAAGAGTAAGGGCAGCCAGAAGACGCTCACAAAGCGGCAGATATCCGGCGGACATAAATATAAAGGGCGTGGCTTTGTTGACAGTTGTTTTTGTTATGCTGCTTACAACCTTAATACTTTGTGTAAAGAGGGTAATAAGGCCTGTAAATGTGGCAGGTGAGATAAACACGGAGTCGACTGTTGATATTGCAAATGAAAAGCTGAAAAAGCATATAAGTATTGATGAGGTGGATATAACGGGAATGAAGATGGCGGAGGCAAAATCCGCAATCGAAAGAGTATATCCCTGGAAAATGAAGTTGCATATAGATGATAATGACAGCTTGGAGCTAAGTAATATACTTGATAAAAAGCTTGATAAGCTTTTGAGTGAAATATATTCGGATATTGATAAGGCAAATACGCATTATGATATAAGTTTTGATGACGGCGATATAGAAGAGATGGTTAATGAGGCGAAGAAAAAGTGGGATATTCCTCCGCAAAACGGCTCTATATCGGGATTTAACAAGGAAACAAAGAGCTTTACCTACACACATGAGAGTGACGGCTTTTTAATAGATGAAAACAGACTGAAAGGTGATTTGAAGTCATTTACAGACAGAAAGGATTTTCAGGCGGACATCTTGGTTGTAAGAAATGAAGCAAAACCGAGTGTTACGGAGGTAAGTGCAAAGGAGAAGTATAAGGTAATAGGAACTTTTACCACAAAGACTACAGATAATAAGGACAGAAATACCAATATTTCGCTTGCAAGTGAAGCACTTGACGGACTGATAATTAAGCCCGGAGAGGAATTTTCTTTTAACAATACTACAGGTAACAGGACTGAAGAAAGAGGCTACAGACTGGCAGGTGCCTATGTGAACGGAGTTCTGTCTGAAGAGCCGGGTGGCGGAGTATGTCAGGTATCATCTACACTTTATAATGCGGTCATATTTGCGGGTCTTACCACTACAGAGAGACATGCACATTCATATGAGCCGACTTATGTGACTCCGGGAGAGGACGCAATGGTCAGCTATGACGGATATGCCGGACCTGATATGAAATTTGTAAATACTTGTGACACCGCTATAGCAATACGTGCAGTGCTTACAGGGCAGACACTTACCTGTTCAATCATAGGTATTCCTATTTTGGAGGACGGTGTGAGTATAGAGATGGAGTCAAAAAAGATTGCAGATCTTGACCCTCCTGCGCCTGAGTATATTGAGGATAAGAGCCTTAAAAGAGGGAAAGAAGTGGTAATAAGTGAGGCAAAGAAAGGCTCAAGGTGGGCTACCACTTATATTGTTAAAAAGAACGGAAGTATAATAAAGGAAGAACCTTTCCACAATTCCACATATAGAGGTAAGCCTGCAAAGATAAAGGTAAATTCCGAGAGTGAGACTACAAGCACTTCAAAGTCAAGTGTTGAAACAAGTATAGGCGATACCGGGGGTGTGAAGTCGGATGAGAGTTTGAGTAAAAAGAATACTGAGACTGCATTAGAGAGTACCGTTGAGAAGATACCTACAAGTGATGTATCGAAAAATGAGGTGCCAAAGCCTGAAGAAAGCGTTAAGCAAAAAGATAGTGTTGAAGAAACTGTAGAAAAACTGACAACAGAGGCGGCTACTGTCGAAGAGACTGTGCCAAAGCCTGAAGATTAAATATTATAGGGGGTATTATGAATAGGGAGAATGTAAAGTATTTGAAGTTACTTAAGCAAAATTATGCGTCAAGTCAATCGGTAATCAGAGAAATTATCAATCTGTCCGCAATCACAAACCTGCCGAAGGGAACCGAATTTTTCTTAAGTGATATACATGGTGAATATGAGGCATTTTTACATATTATGAATAACTGTTCAGGTGTGATAAAGGAAAAGGTCGACCTTATATTCACAGATACTTTGTCCGAGTTTGACAGACAGGAACTCTGTACTCTGATATATTATCCGAGGGAGAAGATGACCATGCTTGCCGAGACCGGAAAGATAGATGCCGGCTGGTATTCTATGACTTTAAACTATCTTATAATGCTTGCAAGACTGCTTTCACAAAAGTATACAAGGTCAAAGGTCAGAAAGGCATTACCTGAGGACTACGCGTATATTATCGACGAGCTTTTACACGCACAAAAGAATGAAGATACCAATAAAGTCAGCTATCACAGGCATATTTTGCAAACAATCATAGATTTGGAAGATGCTGACGAGTTTATTATTGCACTTTCGGCACTTATAAAAAGACTTGCGGTAGACCATCTGCATTTGGTAGGAGATGTATTTGACAGAGGAGGACAGGCTGACAGGATAATGGATTTGCTTATGAAGTATCATTCTATGGATATTGAATGGGGTAACCATGATATTCTTTGGATGGGTGCTGTATGCGGTAACGATGCCTGTATCTGTAATGTTATCAGAAATAATTTAAAGTACGGTAATGTCGAAATCTTGGAAAACGGATATGGTATTAGCCTAAGGCCGCTTATTATTTTCGGAATGAATACGTACGGTATGTCTGACGGGATACAGGCGGCGCTTGCGGCAATCAAGGTAATGCTTTTTAAGGTGGAAGGTAAGCTTATAAAAAGGCATCCGGAGTATGAGATGGACAGCAGGTTGCTTTTGGAGCATATAAATCTTGACAGGGGCAGTGTGACTATAGACGGTGTGGAGACTGCCTTGAAGACAACACTTTTTCCTACTCTTGATATGAATGACCCGTATAAGCTTACCGATGAAGAAGAAGAGATTCTTTTGAAGTTGAGGAGAAGTTTTGTATCAGGACAAAGACTTAACAAACATATAAAATTTTTATATGATAAAGGAAGTATGTACAATGTTTACAACAGAAACCTGATCTATCACGGCTGTGTGCCTGTGGATGAAAAGGGTACATTTGATATGCTTTCTATAGAAGGTAAGTATTATCACGGTAAAGCGCTGTTTGATATATGTGATAAGAAGGCAAGAGCGGCCTACACGGATAATCCGAGTATGGATGATGTGGACTTTATGTGGTTTTTATGGGGTGGTGAGAAGTCGCCGCTTTGTGGCAGAATGGTAAAGACTTTTGAGAGAGACTATGTAGAAGATAAGAGTTTTTGGAAAGAACCGTCAAATCCGTATTACAGCAGGTACTATGATGAGAGCTTTTGCAGTCAAATCTTACATGAGTTCGGTCTGTATGATGTACATTCTCATATTATAAACGGTCACACACCTGTTCATGCCGTTGACGGTGAGAATCCTGTGAGAGCAAACGGCAGACTGTTTGTTATAGACGGAGGTTTTTGTCGTGCTATGAACAAGACTACAGGAATTGCAGGCTATACTCTGATATTTAACTCACATGGTCTTAGACTGAAGGCACATACTCCTTTCACATCTGTAGAGGATGCACTGATAAACAACACGGATATAAGGTCAGAGTCCGAGGTAATAGAAAAGGAGACATATCGTATGTTTGTAAAGGATACGGACATCGGCAAACAAATCCTTGAGGACATAGCCGACCTTAAGATGCTGCTTGAAAATTACAGGACACTTTAAGATACAGGTTGTGGGGAAGATTTGGAGGAGGGAGAAGATATGTCGGAAGTACTGAAGCAATTATATGAAGAAAGGTATACAAAGGGGATTTATCAGTGCATTAATATCTTTAGTAAAGGACGGTATACTAAGTATAGCCGATGCGGCAAGCAGAGCAAATATGAGTGTGGAAAGCTTTGAAAAGTATATGCGAAGCATGAAATAGAAATTATAAGGAGGAACATATGAACGAAAGTATAGTAAAGGCGGTAAAGGAAATGATAGAGGCACCAAGCTGTTGTCCGGAGCTTGAAACAGCAGGTGAAATCTGGCTTGAGTCACTTGGTACGGATGCACAGGAAGCCGCTACAAAGGCATTGATAGCGGAAGCAAAGATGGATATATGTACAATAGACAGCGTGTATAACTTTTTTGTATCCGATGAGGGTAAGAAGGTGTTCGGTGAAGAAAAGGCAAAGGAACTTGCAGAACATGCCAAAGAGGTAAAAGCGGCAGGCGGAAAGTACTGTGACTGTGGTGCCTGTACAGGTGCAAAGTTTATAGCAGAACATGAAAGTGAAATGTATAATTAGATTAAAGGCATAGTAAAAGCCGTTAGAATCAATGAAAAGATTGGTTTTAACGGTTTTTATGACAAGTAGGGGGATAAATGAATAATATTTGGAAATCGGGAATATACGGGCTTATTGTCGGAGATGCGATGGGAGTACCTGTTGAATTCAGTACAAGAGAGGAAAGAAAAAACAATCCTAAAAAAGATATGACAGGGTACGGGACATATAATCAGCCTGAAGGCACATGGTCTGATGACAGCAGTATGGTGCTTGCAACTCTTACAAGTATTAAGGATAAAGGAAAGATTGATTATAAGGATATTATGGACAGATTTCATGATTGGTGTATGTATGGAGAATACACACCTTTTGGTGAAGTCTTTGATATAGGAACAGCAACTTCAAGGGCTGTAATGAAATACAGTAACGGGGCCAAACCTTTAGAGTCAGGAGGAAAAACGGAGTGGGATAACGGTAACGGTTCGCTTATGAGAATATTGCCGGTATGCTTATATCTTTTTGAACAGCAAAAAATCTTAAATATATCAGATGATGAAGTTATAGATATGGTACATAATTGTTCAGCTTTGACACATGCACATATAAGAAGCAAATTAGCCTGTGGTATATATTATTTTTTGGTAAGAGCCGTTTTGGGGAAAGGCGGAGAATTGACAGAAGGACTGCAGTTCGGAATAGATAATGCATTTGAGTATTACGGTAAAAATAATGAAATCGAGCTTGGAAACTATAACAGACTTATTTTACTCTCACAATTTAAAAATATACCTGAAGAACTGATAAAAAGCACCGGGTATGTTGTATACACACTTGAAGCAGCCATATGGTGTCTGATAAATACCTCATATTATAAGGAAGCTGTTTTAAAAGCTGTAAACTTGGGTGATGATACCGACACCGTAGCAGCCGTAACAGGTGGGCTTGCAGGACTATATTATACTTATGATGGAATACCGGAAAGTTGGAGAGCCAAGGTGCAAAAAAAGGATTGGATTGACAGCTTGTTAAAAGCGTAAGCCTGATAAGCTTGCGCTTTTTTATCATTATATAGTAATATAGCTACTTAAGGTAGTTGATTGTAGAAAAGGAAGCTGTTTATGTGTACTAATGGTAACAGTTATAATAGTAGAATAGAAACCCTTGATATATACAAAGGTTTGCTTATATTCCTTGTGGTGTGGGGACATTTTATGATGCCTTTAATAGACAGGGAATATTCGGTGGCAAGAAGGCTGTTTTTACTTATTTACAGTTTTCATATGCCGGCGTTTATATTCCTGTCGGGTTATTTTTATTATGGTTCGTGGAAGAAAAGAGGTACAGGATTTAAGTCTATTTGTTCATGGATAGTACTTTACTGTGCAATGAAGCTGATGCTTAATTGTAGCGATATATTATTTTACGGTGAGAAAAAGCTTATACCAAACTTTTTACATGAGTCATATGCACCTTGGTATATTTTGGTAATGATTATTTTCAAATTGTTGCTGTTACCTATAGAATTTATTCAAAAGATAAATAAAAAAGATATCGGAACAAATATATACCTGATACTTCTGATTATATTTGGTGCCTGCCTTTCAATGTTAAATATGCCTTGGCAGGAGAAAGTATTTGACTTTTTGGCTTTGGACAGGGTGGTATCTTTTGCACCTTTCTTTTATATGGGAATGCTTTATAAAAAGTACCTTTCATCCGGAAGAGTTTCGGTATTTGAAAAGACAAGTAAACCGATTTTTATAGCAGGTGCGGTTTTTGTCGGAACATTTATTATATTTTTTTCTATTATAGGACCGTATACCAGAATGTTTTACGGAACATGGGGATATATCTTGGTATATGAAAATATCGCAAGTATATTTAAAGGTGTTTTAAATCCGCTTAGAGTAGTATTCATTCCATATGCACTATGTATTGCATATTTTTTCTTTGTTTTGATAAACAAAAGGGAATTCTTTTTGACACCTTTTTTGAAAAAATTCGGAGTATACAGTTTGCCGATATATGTTTTCCACAGACCGATAAAAGATACTTTTTCTTACTATGTATTGAATAAAGTAAGTTTAGGAAGATTTGAAGAAGAGATACTGATTATTATAATGGCTATACTCTCATTTGTCTGTTGCTACGTATTAGGAAACAGATTTACAGACAAAATATGCAGGCCTTTTTAATAACTGAATGTATGTAATAATGTATATGTATGAAAACAATTCATACTATTACAGTATGAATTGTTTTTTATTGGGAACATGAGAAAATTTTAACAAATATTACTTGAATTTAAAATTGATTGGTGATATCATCAGGGCATAGATAGGTTAGTAAAGCCTAACTAATTGCTTTTATTTAAAAGGAGGTACTTATGTGCTGGGAAGGTTTTAAAGGAAGAAAATGGCGTGACGATGTAGATGTCCGTGATTTTATACAAAATAATTATACAATATACGATGGAGACGAAGGTTTCCTTGCAGGTCCTACAGATGCTACAAATAAGCTTTGGGCTGAACTTTCAAGGCTTCAAAAGGAAGAGAGAGCCAAGGGCGGGGTTTTGGATATGGAGACTGAAGTAGTTTCCACAATTACATCATACGGTCCGGGATATATAAATGAGAGTATGAGGGATCTTGAAAAGGTGGTCGGACTTCAGACAGATAAGCCTTTAAAGAGAGCGTTTATGCCTTTTGGCGGAATCAAGATGGCTGAGCAGGCTGCAAGTACCTACGGATATCAGACTAACGAGAAATTTCATAAGATATTTACGGAGTATCACAGAACACATAATCAGGCTGTGTTTGAGGCTTATACACCTGAAATGCATGCAGCCAGACATAATAAAATAATCACAGGGCTTCCTGATACCTACGGTAGAGGAAGAATAGTAGGAGACTACAGAAGAGTTGCACTCTACGGAATAGATTTTCTTATAGAAAAAAAGCAGGAAGACATGGCAAATTGCGGTGACGGTACAATGCTTGACGAGGTAATCCGCCAAAGAGATGAATTTGGAATGCAGATAAATGCACTTAAAGAGATGAAGGAAATGGCGTCGGCTTACGGATATGATATTTCAAAACCTGCAAAGGATGCGAAAGAGGCTGTACAGTGGTTATACTTCGGATACCTTGCCGCTATAAAGACACAAAACGGTGCGGCAATGAGTGTAGGAAGAATATCAACATTTCTTGATATTTATATTGAAAGGGATTTGAAGGCGGGAAAGCTTACTGAGAATGAAGCACAGGAGCTTATAGATCACCTTGTAATGAAGTTTAGGATGGTAAAGTTTGCAAGAATACCTTCATATAATCAGCTTTTCTCAGGTGATCCGGTTTGGGCAACTCTTGAGGTGGCAGGTATAGGTATAGACGGCAGACCAATGGTAACAAAGAATGATTTCAGATTCTTACATACACTTGAAAATATGGGACCTTCACCTGAGCCGAACCTTACAGTACTTTATTCAAGCAGACTTCCAAAATCATTTAAGGAGTATGCATCGGCTATTTCTATAAGAACAAGTTCGGTACAGTATGAAAACGATGATGTAATGCGTCCTGTATGGGGTGACGACTATTCTATATGTTGCTGTGTATCGGCTACAGAGACAGGTAAGGAAATGCAGTTCTTCGGAGCCAGAGCAAACCTTGCAAAGTGCCTTTTATATGCTGTCAACGGCGGTGTGGATGCAAAGACAAAAGAGCAGGTCGGACCTGCATACAGACCTATAACATCCGAGTATCTTGACTATGATGAGGTAATGGAAAAGTATGATGTGATGATGGACTGGCTTGCAGGACTTTATGTAAATACATTGAACCTTATACAGTATATGCATGATAAGTATTATTATGAGGCTGCCGAGATGGCGCTTATAGATACTGATGTCAGAAGAACTTTTGCAACAGGTATAGCGGGATTTTCACATGTGGTTGATTCACTTTGTGCAATAAAGTATGCCAAGGTAAAGACAATACGTGATGAGAACGGTATTGTTATAGACTATGAGACAACAGGTGATTTCCCAAGGTATGGTAATGATGATGACAGAGCGGACGATATTGCTGTATGGCTTTTAAAGACCTTCCTTACAAAGATAAAGAAGAGACATACATATAGAAATTCAGAGGCAACCACATCAATACTTACAATCACTTCAAATGTGGTATACGGTAAGGCCACAGGCAGTATGCCTGACGGCAGAAAGGCCGGAGAGCCGCTGGCACCGGGAGCAAATCCAAGCTACGGAGCGGAGAAGAACGGTCTTTTGGCTTCTTTAAATTCACTTACAAAGTTGCCTTATGAGTATGCACTTGACGGTATTTCAAATACTCAGACTATTAATCCTTCAGCTCTCGGACATGGTGAGGATGAGCAAAAGAAAAACCTCACTCAGGTAATGGACGGATACTTTGATCAGGGTGCACATCACCTCAATGTAAATGTCTTCGGTACAGAGAAACTTATAGATGCTATGGAACATCCTGAGAAGGAAGAATATGCAAACTTCACTATCAGAGTTTCAGGATATGCTGTTAAGTTTATTGACCTTACAAGAGAACAGCAGCTTGATGTTATTGCCAGAACATGCCATGACAGGCTGTAAGATATAAACTGATAATATTGCTTTTGCAGTGATAAACGGCTATGTGAAGTTTCTTTACATAGCCTTTTGTTTTTGGAGGAATTATGGAAGTAAGAGGAAATATACATTCATTTGAAACATTCGGACTTGTGGACGGACCTGGAGTAAGATTTGTAGTATTTGTACAGGGTTGCCCTATGAGATGTCAGTTTTGTCACAATCCGGATACATGGTCTACCAAGGAAAATCAAAGCTTCAGTGCAAAAGAGGTTTTTGATAAGTCTATAAGGTACAGACCGTACTGGAAGGATAACGGCGGAATTACTGTAAGTGGAGGTGAACCGCTTTTGCAGATAGATTTTGTGACGGAACTTTTTAAGCTTTGTAAGGAAAACGGTGTGAATACCTGCCTTGATACCGCCGGAGGACCGTTTAGCAAGGACTATATTTTTTTTGAGAAGTTTAAAATATTGATGCAATATACAGATCTTATTATGCTTGATATAAAGGAAATAAACAATGAGAGACATGAGGTGCTTACAGGCCTGAAAAATGACCACATCTTGGAAATGGCAAAGACTATGGACGAAATGGGTAAAAAGATGTGGATAAGGCATGTGCTTGTACCGCAAAGAAGCGACTATGACGAGGACCTTAAAAAACTGAGAGAGTTCATTGATACATTAAAAAATGTAGAAAAGGTGGAGGTATTACCTTACCATACTCTTGGCAGGCATAAATGGGATACTCTTGGAATTTTGTATAAGCTTGAAGGTATTGACCCGCCTACAAAGGAAAGAGTGGAGAATGCAAACAGGATATTGAAGTGGTAAGTTAGAGGTTAAAAACTATATACAAATAGTAGAAAGAGATGCTGTAATATTACGAGTTTAATCGCTAAATAACAGCATCTTTACTTCAAATAAGATCATTTGTCAAGATTACCAAGTGCATCAAATAGGTCTTTAAATCCCTGTGCAATATCTTTAGTGGCATTTGTTACATCTTTAAATCCTTCAACAAGCCCATTCATTGAAATATCAAACAAATCTTTCATAATAAGTTGTAATACATATACCTCAAAATCGTTTGATGAACTGAAAGTTGCATCGTCGGCATCCCAATACCAGTTTTCGTCAGTATCAGGAAAAAATCCCCAATCTCTTGTGTATACAGCAGATGTAGTAAATACAAGTCCTGTTTTCCCGGGATCCATAACTGATGTTGATATAAGAGCGACTATATCATCACCGGATATATCATATGAAAAGTATTCTTTTATTCTGGCAATAGTATTGTTATCCAGATTATAATATGGTATGACGCTGTACCCGGAAGCATTCATTAGTGCAGGAACATAACCTGTTATACAATCTAACATTTCTTGTTTATTGTCCATTGTATTATACTCCTTAGTAGTATAAGAATATAAGACTGTAACAAGTAAGTAAATGCTACAGTCTCAAGTGATTGTTACAGAATGAATTAAACAGACAGAAAATTATAAAACCTCATAAGCTGTTCCATATGTTGCCATAGCTTTGGCCTTTGCCTCTTGGATATTCTTAGCATCAATAAGAACATTCTGTACTTTGCCGGTTTGTCTGTCTTTTAGTCGTATTGTATACTTAGCCATAATGTACCTCCTTAAAATTCTTTAGTACATTATATATATATATATAGTCAATACTTTTATAAAAAATATGACAGCATTTATAAGCCGTATATGATAAAGTCCTAATATACCCCAAACGAAAATGTCCTGT
>CAUQKD010000039.1:0-14155 GCA_963518365.1 uncultured Lachnoanaerobaculum sp.
ATTATAAAGATACCAGAGAATGTCATATAGAACCGGATTGGTTACTTATATATGAAATTCGTGAAGAGATACTTGTACTGATGTTAAATAGGGTGGGAAGTCATTCGGAATTGTTCCAATGACAGATATATAAGAGGAGGAGTATGGAAATGGAAAATAATTTATCTAATGAAAATCAAGATAATTCATATACTGAATATAATATAGATCAGCATATTGATGATATAAATATTACAAATGAATCGGGTATTGAATGCAATACTCAGCGTGACGTAGCCGATAATATTGCAGACGAGGATCAATTAACAAATATAGTTGTTTTAAAAAAAATATGGAATTTTGCAAAAGATAATTTAGATATGATTTTTATATTATTTTCAGTAAGATTTATTGTCCAATATTTTTTTGCACAAGCTGAAAGCCAATATTACCACATTCCAATAAAATATTTTTTTGATAATGAAATGTCTTTTAGTGTAGTCTTTTTTTCTATAAGTGTATATTTATTTACAATAGTCTGGCCTGTTATTAAGTTTAAAATAATACATAAAACACCATCATTACTTGAAATTATGGCTTCAATTATTTTCATTAGTATAATAATATTTGCGGAATATTGTTCTATATTTGAATCTACTTATTCTGATATATATTATATTATGTATGATTTCATGCTTTTTATCGGTATATTTGTGTTATCTTTTATGATTCGTATCATTTACAAATATTGTATGGATAATAACATACTTACAGAGTTTAGAAAAATGTTATCAATAATAATATCAATAATAATTATATCTACGATGTGTACGGAAATACCTCATATAAATAATACATTTATGATGCTTATGATATTGATATTTGTTATAGAAATTGTTATAACTATAATGTTAACGGTTAACATCATAATTGCATATCTAAACACAAATACACAATCTAATACAAATTTTGAAAAAGCAAAAATATTTTTCTGGTTTGTTATAACGATATTAGTGATTTTTGCTTCTGTTTATATATCACTAAATCTTATTGAAATAGAAAGAGGTCTAATATACAGAGACCAATATGAACTAATGGAAATAAATGATCCGAAAGGAGTAAAATATAAAGCTGTGATTACCCAATATAGTGATTATTTAGTTGTTATGGATTGTGAAATAAAAGAAGATGATATACTTCATATATATTACAATAGATATGAAGTAATAGAACAATATAATGATAGTGGTAAATTTATATTTGATAAAGATTCATTAAAACATACCTACAAAGATGTGAAAATTGAATTAGAATAAAATACACAAATAAATTTACAGTAACGTTTATTGTTATAGTATATCAAAATTGTAATACTATTTAAAATATTTTTCAGGAGGGGACTGTGAATACATTTGAACAATTAAAAAAGATTATTGAAGACTCGAATTTAAGTGATAATGCCAAGGAGTTTTATTTATCGGGTATCACTAATCTGGACGCTAAAAAGCAAAAGGCGATACTTGACCTTGTTATAAAGATGGATAAGGCGGGATTTAGAAACAATATACCTGCCGCATACAGTGAGGTGACAGAGAATATACCGCAATTTGCCAGAATGTCCGTATTTAAGGAAATGCAAAAGATTGTAAGAGATATTGAAGGCAATCTGGAGCTGGCTGATGACTTCTATGAGGACGATAAAGAGCTTCTTGACAAATTCAATGCTTGCTTTACTGATGAAGAGGCCGAGAGATTTTTACAAATCTATACAAAGGCTGTAATATCAAAGTTTTATTCCTTTCTTGACGAAGGAAACCCAAGAGCGGAGGAAGATGATTTAAACTGGGTATTGCTTGAAACCAAGGCTGACGGTAGTCATAATGACAGGGTTATTGAAGGCTTCCTTGAAGATGACTTTAATGAAGATGACTATGACTGGGAAGCTGAAGATGAATTTTAAATAGAATACACTCTTATCAGAGCTTGCAAATTAGTGCAGGCTCTTTATTTTATTGTGTTTTTATTATATAATTTTATGGTAAATTTTATAAAAAGGAGCATTATTACAATGAACTCTAAAAAACAGGCTTTTATGGTTTCAGCAATGAAATCAGGTAGCGGTAAGACGCTTATTACCCTAGGCCTTATAAATATATTAAAAAGAGCGGGCAAATCCGTTTCCATTTACAAAACAGGACCCGACTACATAGATACAATGTATCACGAGAAGATAGCAGGTTCACCGTCTACAAATCTGGATCCGTACTTTTTGGAGCTCTCGTTTAAACCGGGTGAACTGAAGAAACTTTTTTTTAGAAACCTTAAAGGAGATGTCGCCATAATAGAAGGCGCAATGGGACTGTTTGACGGCATCTACGGAGAGGGAAAAAGATGCAGTGCCTGCAGTGTATCAGAAGAGCTGAATGTAGATGTGATTATGGTTGTTGATGTGGATGAGCTTGACAATCTGTCTGCATATTTGCAAAGCTTTACACACCGTGTAAAAGCTGTGATAGCAAATAAAGTTAAAAAAAATACAGATATAAATATGATAAGATCAAGGTTAAATGAACTTGGACTTTTTCTGATAGGATACCTGTATTTTGACACAAATTTTTACATTGAAAGCAGGCATCTGGGTCTGTATGAGCCTCAAAAAGATATTTTCAATATAGTAGATGAGGTATCTGATGAACTTTCAAAGACATTGGATTTTACTATGCTTGAAGACTATTATGTTGAAGAACAACATGACACAGCTATCACTACAGAGGTTTTAAATATAAAGCCAAAAAAATATCGTCTTGCCTTTGCCTATGATGAAGCTTTTTATTTTACCTATGAAGAAAATATAAATGTTTTGGAAGAATACGGCTTTGAGATAGTGAAGTTCAGTCCGATACATGATAAAAAACTTCCTGATAATGTAGATGTACTTTGGCTCTCAGGAGGCTATCCTGAGCTTTATGCAAAAGAGTTGTCTTCAAATACCTCCATGCTTGAGAGTATTTATAATGCCGACATTCCTATAATTGCAGAATGCGGAGGCTTTATATATCTACATAAGAGCTTTGAAAACAATGAAGGTGAAAGTTTTAAAGGTGTAGGTCTGATAGACGGAAAGGCCTTTAAAACAAATAAACTTGTCAGATTCGGATATATTGAAATAGAAGCAGGCTCAGACAGTATCTTGATGCAAAGAAACCAAAGGATTCGCAGCCATGAGTTTCACTACTATGACTCCACCTGCAACGGAGACTATGCTCATGCCATAAAGGCCAATAAGAGTAAGGAATGGGACTGTATCAACGCATACGACAATATATTTGCAGGTTTTCCTCATATTTATTTGCGCGGTTATGAATTTTTACTACAAAATCTGATTTCATCTTTAGAAAGGAAAAAAGATGTATAGACTACCTGATTTGACAATGATACAAAGTGATTTATTACTTGAATTTGAAAATCTCATAGCTTTAGTAACTCCTACATCACAAAGTCACAGACAGCTGGCAAAAAAGCACTGGGACAGTATTGCAAAACCGCTTGACAGTCTGGGTGAGTTTGAAAAAATTTTCCAAAAACTCTCTGCGATGTATGAAAGTGAAATCCCCGATATTTCAAACAAATGTATCACAGTAATGTGTGCGGACAACGGAATCGTAAAAGAAGGTATATCACAGTCGGACAAGGATGTTACCTTAGCCGTTGCAAAGAGTATGGCACTTGGAACTTCAAGTATTGCAGTGCTCTCAAAAGCTGCAGGCTCCGAAATGATGGTCTTTGATATGGGAATTGACAGCTTTGATACTGAGATATACTCACTTGGTGTAATCAATCACAAACTGATGCACGGCACAAACAACTTTATAAAAGAAAAAGCGATGCCGCTTGATATTACACTTAGAGCACTCCTTACAGGTATAAGTACAGTAAGAGAACTGAAAGACAATAAGACTAAAATTATCGGTACGGGTGAAATGGGAATAGGAAATACCACCACATCATCCGCACTTTCCGCCGCCATACTTAATTTGCCGGTTGAGGATGTAACAGGTCGCGGTGCGGGACTTGACGATATTAAGTTAAATAAAAAGATAGATACTATAAAAGAGGGGATAGAAAAGTACGGTTTTAGAGATAAGATTTTTTTAGACAACATAAAGTCCGAAGATAAAAGTGTAAGAGTTTTGGCGGTACTTGATTTACTTTCATCTTTAGGCGGACTTGATATTGCAACACTTACAGGTATCTTTATAGGCGGAAGTATATATAAATTGCCGATAGTTATAGACGGTGTAATCTCGGAGGTTGCAGCTTTGTTTGCGTATTTTATCAATCCTCTTTGTAAGGAGTATATGGTTGCCTCACATCTGAGTCGTGAACCTGTAGCAAGCATTATCTTTGATATTTTAGACTTAAAGCCTGTTATAGATGCTTCATTGGCACTTGGTGAGGGAAGCGGATGTGCCATGCTTTTTCCGCTCCTTGACATGGTCTTGGAGATTTATACAAAGAATGCAAGTTTTTCGGATATTAAGATAGAAGAGTATAAAAGATTTGTATGATAGTATATATTTACGGAGGTGTATCAAGCGGAAAGTCGGAGTATGCCGAAGAGTTGATTTCAAAAAGTTTTGAAAATAAAATTTATCTTGCAACAATGGAAAATACCGGAAGTTATGCAAAACAAAGGATACAAAAGCACCTTAAGCAAAGAGCGGATAAGAACTTTTTCACCGTTGAAGAGCCAAAGTATTTAAGTAATGTTAATATAAGCTGTACCGATAATATTTTGCTTGAAGATTTGACCAATCTGCTTTCCAACAATATTTTTGATGAAAACGGTATGAAATCCGACTCCAAAGAGATTACAGAAGTAATTTTTTCTGATATAATTGAACTTGAAAGGAGATGTAATTCTCTTTTTATTGTGGGAAATGATATTTTCTCTACAAAAAGAAACCAAAGTAAAGAACTGGATATGTTTATAGACTGTCTTTTCTCTTTACATCAAAAAATAATTGATAATGCAAATAGAGTGGTCGAAGTGATTTACGGGCTGCCCTATGACAGAAAGTAAAGATGATAAATATAATAAAGTCGATGGCAATAACCTTTGCCATGTACTCAAAGCTTCCAGTCAGGAGTTTTGAGTGGAAAAAAGAAAATATGAAATATTGCCTTTTATTTTTACCTGTTGTGGGTATAGTAGAAGGGATTTTTTTGGTTTTATTTTCTATATTTTTCAGTAAATTAAAAGTGAATGAATTCCTTGTTGCGGCGATACTTACAAGCTTTCCGATATTGTATACAGGCGGCATACATATGGACGGGTTCCTTGACACTATGGACGCACTTGGTTCAAATCAGACAAGAGAGAAGAAACTTAGTATACTGAAAGACTCCAATTCAGGCGCCTTTGCTATAATCGGTGGGCTTGTATATATAATTTTATACTTTGCAGGTATGTTGTCTATAAAGAGTTTTACAAAGATATGTATACTTGCTGTTGCATATATGCTTATAAGGGCTTACAGTGCACTGGCTTTGACAGTATTTAAAAATGCAAGAGGCAACGGTCTGGCTTTTGAATTTGCCGATAAGAGCCTTATTTACATCAACAGAATAGTATTGCTTTTATTTATCGGCTTTGGAAGTGTGGCTATGATAGCGGTAAGTGTAAACTACGGTCTGCTTTGTGCAATAGCTACATTTTTGGTCTTTTTATTTTACAGGGTAAAATCTTTTGAAGAGTTTGGAGGTATTACAGGTGACCTTGCAGGATATTTTTTGCAACTGGCAGAGCTTGTAGTTGTTTTGGTACTTGCATTGGCACCTTAGAGTAAAATGATTCATTTTTCTGCTTTTTTATGTGGATTTATATTGGATTTTTTTATCAGAGATTTTGAAAAATTTCCACATATAGTGAGATTTATAGGTAATACAATTTCGGCTTTTGAAAAGCTTTTCAGAAAAGTTTTCAAGTCCGATACCGGACTGCTTTTTTCAGGCTTTCTTATCGTCTTTTTTAATATCCTTATTTGGGGAGGAGCGGCATACCTTATAGATACTTTCTTATATAAGGTAAATATTTTGCTTGCATTTTTATTGGAAAGTTTTCTGTTCTTTCAAATATTTGCAAAGGCTTCACTTAGATTTGAAAGTATGAAGGTGTACCATGCTATAAAGAGTGATGATATAGAAAAATCAAGGAAAGCACTCTCCATGATAGTGGGAAGGGACACCGACAGACTTGACTATGAGCATATCATAAAGGCGGTTATAGAGACTGTTGCCGAGAATATGTCCGACGGTATTGTGGCGCCATGGTTTTATGCTACACTGGGAAGCATAATAGCTGCATTTAATACCGAACTTATATGGCTTATCTTGGTACTTCCTATAATATATAAGACTGTAAATACTATGGATTCCATGATAGGATATAAGGATGAAAAATATTTTTATATCGGTAAGGCGGCAGCCAAGCTTGACGATATAGTCAATTTCTTACCTGCCAGATTTTCCGCCCTAATATTACTTTTTGTGATATTTATATTATCTTTGGCTAAAGGCAGTTTTATAACATTTACAAACTCATTACAGTCCTTTATCAAGTACCGATATGTACATTCCAGTCCGAACGCAGGGCAGACAGAGAGCATTATTGCAGGCTTTTTTAATACCAAGCTGCTTGGTGACGCCTATTATTTCGGCAAGCTTGTCAAAAAGAAAAGTATCGGAGACGGTAATGCAACCATAAAGGCTGATGATATAATAGAAGTAAACAATATTATGTATTTTGCTTACACGGTATTGCTTATAATAAATTTAATAATTGGAGGCATAATATGCTTTATTTCATAGGTGCAGGCTCGGGAGATCCTGAACTTTTGACTGTCAAGGGCAAAAGAATTATTGACAGTTCTGATGTTATTATTTATACAGGTTCTCTTGTAAACAAAGAATTATTTACAGATATTAAAGAGGATGCAAAGCTTATAAACTCCGCTTCGCTAAGTCTTGACGAGGTGCTTGATATTATATTTGATTCAACCGCCAAAGGCCTTAGTGTTGCAAGAGTTCATACAGGTGATCCGTCTATGTACGGCGCTATCAGAGAACAGATGGTTGCTCTTGATAAGGCAGGTATAGAATATGAGGTAATTCCGGGAGTAAGTTCCGTTTTTGCAGGCGCCGCCGCAATGAAAAAAGAATTTACTTTACCCGGAGTTACACAGACTCTTATTCTTACAAGAATGGCAGGCAGGACCCCTGTTCCTGAAGCTGAAAGTATTGAGAATCTTGCAAAGATACAGGCAAGTATGGCGATTTTTCTAAGTATAGCAAGTATTGATGAACTTGCAAAAAAGCTTATGAATTCATATCCTAAGGATACACCTGCTGCCGTAGTATATAAGGCAAGTTGGCCCGACCAAAAGATAATAGTGTCAACTCTTGAATGTATTGCAGATAAGGTTAAAGAAGCCGATATAAATAAGACGGCACTTGTATATGTAGGCAGATTCCTTGCAGATGAGTTTGAACTCAGCAAGCTCTATGACAAGCATTTTTCTCATGAGTTCAGAGAGGCTAAAGATGCACGGAGGTAGATTCTTAGAATATGCCAAGACAGGAAAAAGATTTATCGACTTTTCCGCAAGCATCAATCCGTACGGAATCGACAATAACCTAAAAAAAATTCTGACAGATTCCATCTTAACTTTGGTACATTATCCGAACGGAGATTATAGTGAGATAAATGACATAATAAGTAAAAAACATAATGTGAATACAGGTGATATTTATCTTGGAAACGGTGCAAACAGTATTATATTCAGATTGTTTCAAACCTTTAAAAAAGGGATAAATATATGTATACCGGTGCCCAGCTTTGAATCATACAGGCTGGCTGCCGAATCAATAGATGCCAATTTAATCTACTACAATATGCCGAATCTTCATATAGATGAAGATATATTTGATATATTGTCTGATGATATTGATATACTTGTACTTACAAACCCGAATAATCCGACAGGATTTATTGTTGAAAATAAGTTATTGCATAAAATAATCAAATACTGTAAGCAAAAAGATATTTTTGTTCTCATTGATGAGTGTTTTTTGGAGTTTGTAGAAAACGGAGAAAATTACTCAATGTGCGATAAACTGAGTACATTTGAGAATATAGCGATACTCAGATCTCTTACAAAGCTGTATGCTTTTCCGGGGCTTCGCTTCGGATATTTGCTCACACATAATGATATGATAATGAAGAAGCTTAAAAAGCTAACACCTTCATGGGAAATAAATACACTTGCGCTTGAAGCCGCCAAATACTCACTGACACAAAATATGGACTCAGTTATCAAGTCTATCCAAAAAGAGAAGGCTGTTTTGGCACATAAATTGGAGGATTTAGGTGTATTTACTTTTAACTCCATGGCAAACTTTTTATTTTGTAAGTATAAAAAGAATTTGTCCAAAAAGCTTTTGACATATGGAATAATAGTCAGAGACTGCTCGGATTTTATAGGACTTGATAATACCTACTTCAGAGTGGCGGTCAAAACAGAGGTTGAAAACAAAATACTTGTTGATACAATACATAAGATACTTAGGGGGTAGTTTATGGCAAAGGTTATAATGGTTCAGGGAACCATGTCAAACTCAGGTAAGAGCTTTTTGGTTGCCGGACTTTGCAGAATGTTTAAAAGAATGGGCTTTAAGGTGGCGCCTTTTAAGTCACAAAATATGGCTCTAAACTCCTTTATAACAAAAGACGGTTTGGAGATGGGAAGAGCTCAGGTTATGCAGGCCGAGGCGGCTAAGGTAGCGCCTGACGCATGTATGAATCCGATACTTTTAAAACCTACATCAAATACCGGAAGTCAAGTGATATTAAACGGTAAAGTCTATGCTAATATGAGTGCAAGCGATTATTACGCCAACAAAAAGAGCTTTATTCCTTATGTACTTGATGCTTACAAAAAACTTGACAGTGAATACGATATTATTGTTATAGAAGGTGCCGGTTCACCTGCGGAGATAAACTTAAATGAAAATGATATAGTGAATATGGGGCTGGCAAAACTTGTGGATGCACCTGTACTTCTTGTGGCAGATATTGACAGAGGCGGCGTATTTGCATCTGTTTTCGGTACTGTAGCTCTTTTGGACAGTGAAAGTCAAAAAAGGATAAAGGGTATTGTGATAAATAAGTTCAGAGGTGATAAAACATTGCTCACTCCGGGTTTTGATATGCTCAAAGAACACTTTGCTAAAATAGATGTCAAAATACCTGTAGTAGGCGTTATACCTATGACAAAGATTGATATAGACGATGAAGACAGCTTATCTACAAGACTTGATACTGCAAATACCGAATTTTCAAATGATAAGATAAATGTTGCGGTAATCAGACTGCCGCATATTTCAAATTTTACAGATTTCAATCCGCTTGAGAGAAGGTCTGAGATTGTACTTAAGTATATTACCTCTCCAAATGAGATGAAGGATGCCGACCTTGTAATATTACCCGGCTCAAAGAATACGCTATATGACCTTAGATGGCTGAAAGATAAAGGCTTTAACCAAACTAATCTGATAAATAAAAATCTTATCGGCATATGCGGAGGTTTTCAAATGCTTGGAAACAACTTAACCGATGAGGCGGGAGTGGAAGAGGGCGGCTCTGAGACAGGCCTTCAACTCCTAAACTTCAGTACTGTATTTGCAAAGAAAAAGACTACAAGGCAGACTAAAACAAAGATAAAGAATTTGCCGGATTTTATTGATAATCTTAGCGATACTGCTATAACAGGTTATGAGATACATATGGGCAGCACCATAGATGCAGATGAAAAATATTTTACAATATCAGATATAAGTGAAAACGTAGGCTTTGTAAACAAAAATATACTTGGCACATATATACACGGTATATTTGAAAATGATAATTTTGTAGATTGTCTTATAAGCGGACTTATAAAAAAGACAGGTAAGAATATCGGTCTTAATGATAATATCACCGATTTTGAAAGCTATAAGGACTCACAGTATGAGCTTTTGGCAAATCTAATGGAAGAGTCTTTGGATATAGAGAGAATAATGAATATTTTAAATATCGAAAAATAGAAAGGTAGGTTATGTTACAGATAAAACCTGAAGATATAGAGAAAAAGAGTTTTGAAATACTTACATCACAGATGGATAAGGACAGACTGAAGTTTTATACCGATGATGAACTTTTGGTGGTAAAAAGGACTATACATACCACAGCCGATTTTGACTATCAGTACAATGTTATTTTTCAAAATAATGCAGTTGAAACCTTAAAGCATTGTATACAATCAGATGCAATGATTTTTACAGATACAAATATGGCACTCAGCGGTATCAATAAAAGGATACTGACAGGCAAGTTTTCTATAACTCCACGTTGTCTTATTGCGGAGCCTGATACGGTTGAATATTCCAAGAAAAATAACACTACAAGAGCGACGGCCTCCGTTGATTTGGCTTATCAAATTCGTGATGAAAAACAGGATTTAAATAAGGGCAAAAAGATCCCTATAGTGTTTGCGGTAGGCAATGCACCTACGGCATTGATAAGAATCCATGAGCTTTTAGACAAATATACACCTGATTTTATTATTGCGGCACCTGTAGGCTTTGTAAATGTTATCGAAGCCAAGGAGCTTATAAAACAGAGCAATATACCTGCAATCATTTGTGACGGCAATAAGGGCGGAAGCAATGTCTGTGCCGCAATCATAAATGCTGTATTATTGCAAATGGTATGATAAAGACTGTTACCTGATTAACTAACTTATCGGGTAACAGTTTTTTAGTTTTAAAAAATTATCATATGTTACATATTTTGAATCTTTTATTGTACAATGTAACGATAAATGTGATAATAGCATACAATTATTGAAAGGCTTTTGTATCTGTAATATAATATTTATAAAATATTAATGATATTTAAATCTTATATTTAAGTATCTGCTTGGAGGTATATATGGTCAAAAAACTATTGTCGCTGGTTGCAATCAGCCTTGCCGTTGTCGGGCTTTACAGCATGGATGTTGCAGCATATCCTTTTACTGTAGCCGGAACTCCGTCTAATGCAAGGATGGCTACGCAAAGAAGTGAGGAAGATATAAAAGCTTACCTAAGCAGTCATCCTTTCGATGTTACAAAACCTGATACTTGGAAGATTACACCTGACTACAAGAATAATATAGCAGGAGAGTTGAGTGACGCTTCAAGACAAAACGCTCTCAACACTTTAAATGTCATGAGGTATGTTGCCGGACTTAATGAGGCAAGCTATGACTACGATACCGAGAAGTATGCACAGGCCTCATCAACACTTATGATCGGAATAGGCGGTATCACACATAATCCTGAAAGAAAAGCCGGTGTATCTGATGAGTTATACACATATGGTGCCTACGGTGCAAAGCATTCAAACCTGGGTGCAGGTTATGATACAATTTCAGAGGCCATACTATATGGCTGGATGGGAGACGGAGACCCTTCTAATATAGATAGCGTAGGACATAGAAGATGGGCAATCTCTCCTGGACTTGAAAAGACATCATTCGGAATTTCTGTAGGGCCGGGACGAAACAATGAATATACATCCATGTATTGCATCTATACAGGTACAGGCTTGTGGAATGCGTTCTTCGGCAGTTCAAGTAGCGGTAGTGACGTAGACTTTTTGACATGGCCTGCAAGTAAGATGCCTGCAGAATATATGTACGGCCCTTGGTCTATCTCATTGAACTCCGACTACTTCAGTGCAAATGAAAATGATGTAAAGGTTACTCTTACAAATTTAAAAACAAACAAGTCATATTATTTTGATAAGAGCGATAAGAGTACTACAGGCGAATTCTTTAATGTAGATACAGGCGGCTACGGCTCATTACATCAAGCTGTTATTTTTGACGCAAAGATAAAATATAATGCAGGTGACAGATATCTGGTCAAAGTTGAAGGACTTAAGGATAATCACGGAAATGCATATGATCCTATAGAATATACTGTAGATTTCTTCAGCTTATATGGAAATAAGAGTTTCGGCAAAAAAGGTCTTATAGTTGAAAAAGACGGCAGTACAAGTGTACATACAGGCGGCTCAGGTAAGTCGGGAAAATCCGGTGGAGGAGGTGGCGGTCGCTCAGGCGGCGGTTCATCAGGCGGAGGCTCCAGTAAGTCAAAAACCACATTCAACTGGGGATTTATCAATACAGACAATAATACAAGTCAATCCGCCGGCGGAACTTGGTTTAAATTAAGTAACGGAAGTTGGAATTATTTCAGAAACGGCTCAACTTTACCTGTAAGAAATGATTGGGTAAAAGATAACGGACATTGGTTTTATCTTAGTGCAGACGGCAGTTTGATTGAGAACAACTGGTTAAAAGTAAATAATTCCTGGTTCTATGCAAAAGCGGGAGGATATATATCCGAGAATGAATGGCTTTACTTAGGTAATAAGTGGTATTATACACAGGCAGGAGGATATAGCGCAGTCAGTCAGTGGTTACAGATAAACGGAAAGTGGTATTGCTTTGACTCAAGTTGTGCGCTGTATGTAAACACTACAACACCTGACGGATACAGAGTGGATGCAAACGGTACATGGATTAAATAAGCTATAGACATATTTATGTTTGTATAAACGCAATATTGGGGAGTTATTATAATAATAGCTCCCTATATTTAAATTATATAACTATGCTTTAAACTTGAGTTTTGCGAATAGTTTACTATAACATATTTACCAAATATATAGTTGCCGGGAAATGTATTTTCACGGCAACCTCATCATACTCGTATTAAAAACGCTTATATGTATCTTCAATTATATAATTTAAATTTTGTAATGAAACCTTATGTAATTTAATATACTCTTCTTTACTATAATTGTTATAGTATATAATACAATTTATAGTTTTAGATACAAACAATATAAGTAAAACTATATACAATAGATAAAATACTTTATATATTCCTAATTTGTATTGTCTTAAAAAATATATTAAAGAGAATACAAATATCTCAATTATAACAATACAAAATAAATAAAAAGTATTAAAGTATTCTCCATCGTTCATTATATTATATTGATCACGAATATATCCGGACCAATAAAATACTATACAACTTATAATAAACATTAACAAATTAAGTATAGCAATAATAAATATACTATCTTTTTTAACAATACTTCTCATACGAATTTGTTTTTGAATTCATCATAGTGATAATCAATCATCTCAAGCTTTTTCTTTATCTCATCCTCATTTAGATTATTTTCTTTACAAAAATCATCCAACGAAGAATTAAAGTCTCTAAGCTTGGTATTTATAAGTGATAATAACATCACAGGGTCTTTTGGCAATGTCATATTACTCATCCCAGCTATGATATACATTCTGTACATCATCCTCAACATCCAAAAGGTCAAGAATACGATTCATCTTCTTGATATCTTCTTCATCTGACAATGTTACCCAGTTTTGAGGAATCATTGTAACCTCTGCATCTGCCATCGGAATACCCAGTTTTTCGAGTCCTTCTCTTACAGCTGAGAAATTATCAGGATCTGTTAAAATCTCATAGCTGTCTTCTTCCTCATTGAAATCCTCGGCACCAAGGTCAAGTGCAGTCATCATAAGTTCATCCGGGTCCATATCACATTCTTCCTTATCTATGATAATCTGACCCTTCTTGTCAAACATAAAAGACACACATCCCGGTGTTCCTATATTTCCGCCACCCTTTGTAAAAGCCGCTCTTACATTTGCCGCAGTTCTGTTCTTATTATCTGTTAAAGTTTCTACAATAATTGCAACTCCGTTCGGGCCGTAACCTTCATAGGTGTTCTGCTCATAGTTTACAGAATTGACATCTCCTGCAGCCTTTTTGATACCTCTTTCAATTGTATCATTCGGTACATTGTTAGCCTTTGCCTTTGCAATAACATCTCTAAGTCTTGAGTTATTGTTCGGGTCAGGTCCGCCCTCTTTTACCGCAACTGCAATCTCTCTTCCGATTACAGTAAAAATTTTGCCCTTAGCGGCATCATTTTTCTCTTTTTTATGTTTAATATTTGCAAATTTTGAATGTCCTGACATATTTTCTCCTTTAT